>CBFHZL010000108.1:0-8844 GCA_965660325.1 uncultured Acidiluteibacter sp. | reverse complement strand
ACTAATGGAACGAAAGCGCTTAATAGAGCAAAAGCAGCGGACCGTGTAATTGTTGGTTCTTTTCTAAACCTCACAGCCGTAGTCGATTATTTAAAAGCTCAAAAGAAGGATGTTCTTTTATTATGTGCCGGTTGGAGAGATCGCTACAATATGGAAGACACGCTCTTTGCCGGTGCAGTAGTTGAACAACTGATTAAAGACCCGCTTTTCGGTAATTTAGCCGATTCAGCAACTGCGAGCATGCATTTGTATCAAGTAGGGAAGCAAGATTTGAATCAGTATTTAAAAGATTCCTCCCACCGCAGAAGATTGGCTCGATTGAACCTTGAAAAAGACATTGAATATTGCCTGCAACTTGACTTAAGTAAACACGTTCCTATTTTGGAGGGCAATGCTTTAGTGGTTAAATAGCATGAAAAAAAGAAGCCTCATACTAGCAACTGTAGTTGTATTGGTAGTTTTATTTCCAATTAAAACACTCAATTCATGGGGCTTTTTTGGGCACATTAGAATTAATAAGATGGCGGTGTTTACGTTGCCGCCTGAAATGATTGGTTTTTATAAGCGATACGTTGATTATGTTTCAGAGCATGCAGTAGACCCTGATAAGCGCAGGTACGCTTCCAAAGTGGAAGCTCCTAGACACTATATCGATATTGATCATTATGGAAATGATACCTTAGATGCATTTGAAGCTGTTCCTGAAAGATGGTCTGATGCAGTGGCTAAATACACAGAAGATACGTTGCAAGCTTATGGAATAGTTCCTTGGCATATCAATTCTATGATGTATTGGTTGACAGATGCGTTTAAAGATAAAAATGTGGAACGTATACTTTATTTGTCAGCTGACCTAGGGCATTATATTGCCGATGCTCATGTTCCGTTACATACCACTAAAAATTACAATGGACAACTAACAGGGCAACGTGGGATTCACGGTTTTTGGGAATCGCGGATTCCTGAACTTACCGCAGATGATTACAATTATTTTGTAGGTCGTGCTGATTACATTTCTTCTCCTTTAACCGATGCATGGAAAACCGTAAGAGCCAGTCATGCTGCAGTAGACTCCGTGCTTGATTTTGAACGAGCATTGAATAATAAGTTTCCTGCCGATCAAAAGTATGTCTATGAAAATAGAGGTGCATCCGTGATGAAGCAATACTCATTAGATTACACAATGGCTTATAATACAATGCTTGATGGAATGGTGGAGCGAAGAATGCGAAAGGCAGTCATTTCCGTTGGTAGCATGTGGTATACAGCTTGGGTAAATGCCGGAGAACCAAATTTAGATAAACTACTGCTTTCTCCAAGAGATTTAGCAAAACTAGAAAAAGAGGCAAAAGAACTAGAAGAACAATTCGAGGGTAATGCTATAAAAGGCCGTGAGCATGATCATTAGCCCAATAATTCATTTGTAAAAAGCTCTTGGTCTCTAATTTTTTCATTTTCTAACTTGTTTTCAATTAACCAATCGATAAATTGGTGTACTCGATTCGTTTCCATTCTTCCAAAATGACCATCTTTAGAAAAATGATCAGTGGTTTTTGCTAAAGCCCTTTCTATGTTTATATTTTTCTTATCATAATCAGTCAGATGGTTTGATAAGATGCGAGCTGACTCAATTGGATTTTCTGTTGCAAATGCATAACCTTTTTGAACTGCATGAATGAAACTGATAAACTCTTTATTTAATGCTGAAATCTGCTCCTTTTTAGCAATTATTATTGGGGAATAACCATAAGGAATAGCATACTCATTAAGCGCCCATTTGGTAAGCGCAATGTTTTTTCCTTCCGCCTCTATGCCTTCCCAATTATCAAAAATCCAAGTAGCGTCAGCTTTTCCTTCTATCAAGGTATTCCATATGCCTAATTTATCAGGGTAAGTAATTATAATTTCGCCATTCCCACAATCGTTCTTTACTAACTCCTTCACAATCTTATCCTCATAGCGTGCCTTATACGATGCGTAAATTTTACCATCCAATTGTTTAGGCGTAGTCAGTTTACTCGATTTTAATGAGGCAATACTGCTGAGGTCTTCTTGTAGAATGGCGTAAACTGCTATTGCATTTACACGGTTCTCTTTATTATTCAAGCTGATGACGGTTTCAAATGGAGCTATAGCAAAATCAGCAAGGTCTAATTCTAATTTTTTTCCCGGAGTTAGCGCATAATTGTCATCAATTGGATTTATGATTTCTACCGCTACTCCGTTTTCTTTAAAATATCCAAGTTCTTGAGCAATAAAAATTCCAATGTGGTTGATGTTGGGCGTCCAGTCTAAAGCAATCCTTAATGTTTTCATATCGGCAGAAGATTAGTGTTATTAAAAATGGTTGAGTAGTAAATCTTTGATCTATTGTTCTAATTTCAGAAACAAAAAAAACATAAAATTGATTTGCTTAATAAAGTATCACAAAAGAAAAGCCCTTATCAGCAAACTGATAAGGGCTCAATTATTTTTTCAAAAAGGCTTATTTTAATGTAGCACCATTTTCTAGAGATGCATTAATATCTTCCATCACGGTGATCACTTTTTCTTTTTCCTCTTGGTAAAAAGCCATTTTCTCTTCAAAACTTGCTTCATCTGCAGGCGCTTTAAAGGTGTTCATCCACTCCATCATTCCAGATTTTGCATCATTAATTGCTGTGATTGCATTGTCATACGTTGTTAATTGGGTAGCCATTGCAGCAGAGTCACTCATTAATGTTGAGTCGCTTTTCATAGCTGTAGCTTGTTGTTCCAATTCGTTAGCAAGTGTACCTAAATCACCCATTTTTGCCATAGCATCATCGTGAATTTTCATCACTTCTGCTTTCAATGTTTCAATTTGTTCCGCTTGTTTTTTAGCCTCACCATCACAGGATACGAAATTGAATGAGATTGCGATAATGGCTACTAGAGTTAGTATTCTTTTCATAATTGTTTATTTTATTGCAAAAGTAATCGTTAAAAATAGATTTTTAAACCCTTTTATTCTTTGATTACATAATTGGGGGTTTCTTTTCCTAAAAATCTGATAATTAGGTACAAGACACCGACACCAACAGGTAAGCAAATCCAAGAAGGAATGCCCAATGCAGTAGGAATGATACCTATAGCTATGGCCACAGCACCAACGGTGAGTGCATAAGGCATCTGCGTTTTTACATGATCAATGTGGTTACATGAACTCGCCAAAGAACTTAAAATGGTAGTATCTGAAATTGGGGAGCAGTGATCTCCTAAAACAGAACCTGCGAGTACAGAGGCTACCACGTTGTGAAAAATATCTAAAGAAGCAGCGTAATCCATGCCTGATGCTTGGCAAATACTCCAAGCTGCGGGCATCATTAGTGGGTACAAAATGGCCATAGTTCCCCAAGATGAACCGGTAGAAAATGCAACCAATGCAGCTACCACGAAAGTAATCGCAGGAAGCAGCCAAGGGCTAACGTTGTCTGATAGCATCTGAGTTAAAAAGTCTGCAGTGTGCATATCGTCGGTAATTTTAGCCAAGCCCCAAGCCAAGACTAGGATCACAATAGCAGAAATCATTGTTTTAAATCCTGTAAGCGTTGCTTGAATAGTTTCCTCCAGGTTCATGATTTTCTGACTAACAGTCATAAATACGGAAACAATTAACGATAGTAAAGAAGCCCAAAGTAACGCTTGGTAGGAATCTGCATCACCGATAATGGCAGAAAGCTTCTTACTGAGCGTTAGTGATGGGTCATGCCAAATTGCGGTGTCCCATCCGGTATAGAGCAAGCCCATGATGGTGCCCATTATAATGATGAATATCGGTACCGCTGCGTTGTACCATTTGCTTGTTGCTCCTACTACCATGCTGAGTTCCTCCGCTTCGTTACTTGTTGCCTGTCCATCTTTTTTGATGATTTTTCGCGAAACTTCTCCCGTTTCTCGAGCTCTTGTTTCGGATTTTAGCATTGGGCCAAAGTCTTTATTCATTAAGATTAGCATCAATATGAAAATCAATGTAAGAATAGGGTAGAAGGAGTAGCTTAAAGAGTTGATAAACGTTGCGTAAACGCCTTCATTTAAACCATCTATACTATTGATTCCGCTTTCTATATAACTTAATTCTGCACCAATCCATGTAGTAACAAAAGCAATTGCAGCAATCGGTGCTGCTGTGGAGTCTACAATGTAGGCAAGTTTTTCACGAGAGACTCTCAGCCTATCCGTTACCGGTCGCATGGTATTTCCAACAACTAATGTGTTGGCATAATCATCGAAAAAAATTGTGATACCTAACACCCAGGTAGATAGTTGGGCTGATTTTGCCGTTTTAGCAAAAGGGGAAATTTTATTAACCACACCTTGCATTCCACCATTTTTAGAGATAATAGCGACAATAGCGCCTATTATGATAGAAAATAAGATAATGGATATGTGTCCGCTATCGTTTATCGCTTCTAATAAATACGTATCAATCGTGCGCATAAACCCATATAAGAAGCCCCAAACTCCTTCGCTGTAAAGATTTAGTACTACTGCTCCAAAAAAGATACCGAGCAATAAGGCACTAACGACTTCTTTAAAAACTAACGCAATCAGAATGGCTACTAGTGGTGGTAAAATAGAAATCCACAATGGTACAGGATTCACTTCTTTCTCTATGAGGTGTCCTTTGTATTCTAGCGTTACGATTTTGTGCTCTGCAAGCGTCAGGGGAATCTCTCCTATGCCGTGTAATACGGATACAGTCTCTGGTGCTCCATTGTAATATAATTCTAAGGATCCAGTGGTATCTTCACTAAACGTAACTTCAATTTTTTGTTCAACTCCTTGAATACTGTAAACAGGAAAGGATGCTTCAAATTCTTGAAAAGGTGTTTTTTCTGTTGCTATTAAAAGCAATTGCGACAAAAGTCCAAATAAGAGTAAACCAACGTATTTTTTCATGTATGAAGCTTAAGATTGGTAAATATATTAAAACGATTTTATCCTTTATGATTGCGACAATCAATTAGTAGATTTGTAACGTGAGCAAAACAAAAAAAGTCGCTGTAATTGGTGGAGGAGCAGCAGGATTCTTTACGGCTATCAATATTAAGGAACAGCGGCCATCTGCTGAGGTAGTCATCTATGAAAAAACCAACCAAGTACTGTCTAAAGTGCGTGTGAGCGGTGGAGGCAGGTGTAATGTTACTCACGCATGTTTTGATGCCAAAGAGTTAACTCAGAATTATCCAAGAGGTCAAAAGGAGCTAATGGGCCCCTTTCATCAGTTTATGACTTTTGATACCATTGCTTGGTTTGCTGAGCATGGTGTTGAGCTTATAACCGAAGATGATGGAAGAATGTTTCCTGAAAGCAATAGCTCACAGCAGGTAATTGATTGCTTTTTTGATGTCTGCAAGAAATTCAGAATTGAAATAGCTTTAAAGAAAGAGGTGGTAGAGATTGTGAATGAAACGCAGCACTTCAGCATTTCATTTAAGGATGGATCTTCTGTACTTGCGGACAAAGTGGTGATTGCTTCTGGAGGGAATTCAAAAGAATTGGCCTATCAATGGATAAAAGATTTGGGACATAAAATTATTAAACCTATTCCTTCACTATTTACATTCAATTTGCCCAAACATCCTATTACTGCATTAATGGGACTATCTGTTCCGATGGTATCTGTTAAGCTTCAACAATCAAATTTAGAGACCGACGGACCTTTATTAATCACCCATTGGGGAATGAGTGGTCCTGCTGTATTAAAGCTTTCTTCTATAGGAGCTAAAGAATTAAATCAGCGTAACTACCAATTTGATTTCGCTGTCAATTGGCTATACGAGCATGATGCAGAAAGTGCTACTGAATTAATTAATACCTATAAAAATAGTCATCCCAAGCGAGCAGTATTAAAAAGTAAATGCACGAACCTGCCAACTCGTCTGTGGGAGTATCTTGTAGAAGAATCACTTTCAGATGTCACCAAAAACTATGGAGATTTAAGTAAAACAGAAATAGGTCTATTGGCTAATAATTTGGTTAATCAGTCATTTAAGGCGAACGGTAAAACGACGTTTAAGGAAGAGTTTGTGAGCTGTGGAGGTGTAGATAACAAGTCAGTTGATTTTAAAACCATGGAAAGTAAATTAGTACCGGGCCTTTATTTTGCAGGAGAGGTGCTGAATATTGACGCGGTTACCGGAGGTTTTAACTTTCAATCTGCTTGGACAACTGCTTATATTGCAGCCAGCGCTATTGGAAGTTAGTCTATCTTGATTTTAGGTTCTTAATTAGCTGAAAAAACTGCGCGAAATCACCCCTTTTGATAAAAAAATAACTGAGCTGAACACCTGTGGTTGATAAGAATGTTTTCCAAAGAATACCCATAGAAACGAGTAAAGAGATGGAAGTAGCAAACGCCACTCCTTCACTACCGAGTTGATCAACAAGCAAAAAGATTCCTATTAATGCCACAATAAATCCAACAGCAGCAGCTACGGTCAAGGTTTTAAATTGGTCTACACCTGAAAAATAGTGTCCGAAAATAAGGAAAAGGTTAAAAGCTAGTATTCCGGGCGAAATCCATAGAATTATGTTTTTGATACCACCGAACTCATCGCCAAATACAAAAGTATAAAACTCACTTGGTAACCCATTTAGTACCACCAATGCAAGCAGAGAGAGTACAAGAGTGAGTTTAAAAAGTTTAACAGTAAGTATTTGATTCGATTGCTGATCTTCGTTGTTTACAATTCGAGCGAACTGAACCAATGCGATACTTCTGCTAATTAGCCAAATGGATTCAGCAATCGAAATTGCATTGGAATAGACACCCAATTCTTCTTCTCCGATTTCCTTATTAATAATGTAATAGCCTATTCTAAAACTTAGAAACTGCAGTATATAGGCCATTTGGTTTAACAAACCATTTTTTAAGATCGCTTTAAAAAGCGAAGACTCCTTCTCAGGATTTTTATGATCAATAACACGGTATAAAAATGCTATACTAACCAAGAAGCCTATAATAAAGGAAGCATACAAAGCAATGATGTAATCATTTAATGATGCCATTTCGTTGGACTGAAACAGCAATAACAAAAAACCAAATAAAGTGATGGACTTAATTACGCTTACAATATTGTTTTGAGCTACTTTTTCTTTTCCGATTAAAACTGCAAGATTGACGGCAGTAAAGCCTTCGATTAACGATAGCAGAGCAATGGATGCATTCCATGTTTGATCAACTCCAATAGCAAGAAAATGGAGTAGGGAATAAGCGAGTATTGAAACCACCGTACACCAGAGGTAAGCAATCTTTAAAAGCTGCTTAGTAGATTTTCTTGGAGTATAATATACAACAGGAGCCCCACCGATTAGGTTGCCAAATATCAGAATAATAGCAACCGATGTTAGAATAAGACTTGCTTCTCCTTTTCCTCCGGGGCCAAGATGTTGAGATAAGAGGATAATAACTAAAAAGTTAAGGACAGCCCCAATTAATTTTGATCCAAATGTTCCGAGGGTACTTTTAAGCATGAAATCTTTAGCAACTAGTAGTTATTATGAGATTGTAAACATACATAAACTTTAAATCTGACCAAAAAGTGTGTTACAGTGAAGGAGTATTACCAACTCTCTTTTAGTTCGTAATAGATAGGCATTACTAGTCCTCCTAAAATAGATTTCAATAATGCTGCTAACAAAAACGGATAAAAACCATAAATTAATGCAGTGTCTAAATCTCTAATGAGATAGATTCCAAAAGCACCAATTACTAAAATGATGAAATGCCCAAGCAAGAAAGCCAATGTGCTTTTCACAAATGTACGATCAGCTCCTTCTTTTTTTAGCCATCCTACTACAAGCGTAGCAATTACAAACCCCAAAAAATACCCCCCTGAACCCTCTATAAAATGATTCATTCCTGATGCTCCTCCTGCAAAGATAGGAGCGCCTGCTGCACCTAAAAATAGATATAATAAAACGATGATTGCTCCTCTTTTCCAACCTAGGCTAATTGCAACGGAAAGGATGGCGAATGATTGGCCTGAAAACGGAATTCCTCCCGGCAAGTTAAAAGCAATTTGTGCACACAATGAAATAAAAGCCATTGCAGCTACAAGGGTGCTTATTTCTTTTAAAAAGTTAATCCTCTTCATTACAGCTTTCCGTTTTTATTACAGAGAAGTTATTAAAATGTAGCTCAAATGCGTCTGATTTTATGAGCTTCTCCGTCTTTCCTTGAGAAGTTAGAATTATTCCATTGTACTCGCCTCTAGCTGTTTTTTTCGCTTCTATACAGTAATCTGTTATTTGAGTGATTGCATCAAGTCTGCCGTCAATATAATATTCTGCAGAAAAGTTGACAAGTACAGCTGAATCATTTCTGTTCTTTATTTTGAGCGCTAACTCTAGTTCGCTATCAGTGTCAAATAGAACCTTATTTTTCCACTTGTAAGAAAGTTCTACTTTCTCCGTTTTAACTGCTAATTTGTAGCTATATTGCCCATGAGCAAAATAACAACTGAACAAAGCAAGAGTAAAAAGAATCGGGTTTTTCATAGGTTCGTAAGTTTATATTAGGAATTACAAGTATACACCCCTTGAAGATAACATTAAAATTAGACTTTATATTATTTGTTTTTTTTCTTGTAGAAGTGCTATTAAATATAAAGAATAAATGCATATCTTTGCCGACCGAAAAACAGTACAATATTTTATAAAGTAAGAAACCATGTCAAGAGTTTGTCAATTAACAGGAAAAAAAGTGATGGTAGGGAATAACGTTTCTCACTCTAAAACCAGAACTAAAAGAAAATTCTATCCAAACTTATTTACGCGTAAGTTTTATAATGAGACAACAGGCGAGTGGGTTACTTTAAA
>CBFHZL010000107.1:0-8852 GCA_965660325.1 uncultured Acidiluteibacter sp. | reverse complement strand
TGTGCCGCTTTTTTTAGGTACGCTCTTCTTCTCCCAAATAACACATCGCCTTTATCAAATCGTTTGGTAAAAGTGGTGACCTTCTCAATACTTGCAGAATTTCGTAAATGAATGTTTCCAGATTCTATGTGTTCTAACCCTACTACATGTTCAATTCCATCTGCAATGGGGTCTTTCGTAGATTCTTTTGGTTCAAAAACTACATCACCAAATTTCACAAGCGTCCAACCGCTTTTATCAACCTTAAACTGTTTTTCTAATACCGCTTCCATTAATTCTCCAGTTGATGAAATAATTCGTTCCTTCCCTGATTTATCCCAGTCCTCAAAAGCAGTTTCAAAAGGTAAAATTTCATTCCCAACTGCTTTTCTTGGTTGCACATATAAGCTAATGGCCATATTGCCTTTATTCGCAATTACATCTTCTTTATTCACTAATTCAGCAAAATTCTCTTGACTCTTAAACTTAGTGTAGGCTCCAAAAATTTTATCAATGTGACTCTGTTTTAAAAAGCCCATTGTTTTTTCTTGCTTTACCTCATTTACTGCATTTATAAACAAGATTTTACCTTTTCTATCGGGAGCTTTGTTTGTTTTAGTAACCAACAAACAAGCTTCCATTGGAGAGTTATAAAACAAATTGGGTCCTAAACCAATGACACATTCTACCAAATCTTCTTCTATCATTTTTCGGCGCATTTCTGATTCAGAATCTCTAAACAAAATTCCATGTGGCCACAAAGAAATGGAGCGCCCATTATTACTATCTAAACTCTTTTGTATGTGCTGCTGAAAAGCATAGTCTGCACAACCTTGTGGTGGTACTCCCCATAAATTACGGCCGTAAGGGTCGTTGGTAAATCCTTTTTGGTCCCATGCTTTTATGCTGTATGGTGGGTTGGCCAAAATCACGTTAAATGTTTTCAATTCGTCCTTGTGCAAAAAGGCAGGGTTGGCCAAAGTGTCACCTCGTACAATGCTAAACTCTTCAATACCGTGCATAAACATGTTCATCCGGGCAATGGCAGAAGTAATTAGGTTAATTTCTTGTCCGTACAGTTTTAAGGTGCGGTACTCCTTTCCTTCTTCTTTTAAATGCAAGGCACAGTTCAACAACAAACCACCAGAACCACAAGTGGGGTCGTAAACACTTTCGCCTGGTTGTGGGTCCATAATCATGGTCATTAGTTTTACCACCGTTCGGTTAGTGTAAAACTCTGCTGCAGTATGGCCGCTATCGTCAGCAAATTCTTTAATGAGGTACTCGTAAGCATTGCCCAATTTATCGTCGGGTATGTTGCTTAAACTTAGTTTATGTTGGCTGTAATGTTCTATTAGGTTAATAAGTGTTTCATCGCTCAATCGGTTTTTGTTGGTCCAAGAGGCATCACCAAAAATACCGTAAAGTGTATCTGGGTTGGCTTTTTCTATCGCTCGCATGGCATCTTGTAATGCAACGCCTACATTGGTGGTTGTTTCTCTTACCTTTTCCCAATGGGCATCTTCTGGTACTATAAAGTGGTGGTGTTCTGCAAAACCAGCATATTCTAGATCCCCATCGCTTTCTTTTAGGGCAGCTTCAAATTCTTCGTCGTACACGTCGCAAATGCGCTTAAAGAAGAGCAATGGAAAAATGTACTGCTTATAATCTCCTGCATCTATGGTTCCTCGCAATTGGGTAGCAGCTCCCCACAGGTATTTTTCGAGTTCTTTTTGGGTCATTTGGTGCTGTTTTCTTTTAAATATTGTTGTATAAAAGTATTGTCTAATTGCAGGTCCTCTCTCATTGCAGCAATGCCATGCTTAAAGTTATCTACCAAATCATCAATTAGTTTTTTGTCTTTTTCATCAGGTTCCATTGTTTTGGTAGAATTCTTATCTAAATTAGACTCATAGAGGGTCTCGGTAATATGTTTCAGTTTATTAAAATGGTCTATTACTGATTGAGGAAATAAGTACTCGAAATCGGTTATGAATTTCTGAAATTTTAAAAAATTAGGTCCGCTTGCATTATTAAAAAATACTTGATAATAATCATCAGCCTCATCTAGAAATGGTTGTCCTTCATAAAAGAAATTCTCACTTCTAAAATAAGCATCCCTAACAATAGCTAATTGCTTAAGAGCTTCCAATTTTAATTCAAGTAAGTGTTTTTGAGTTTCTTGTAATGAGGCAATTATTTGTGGCTTTAAATGATCTTTTAGTTGCTTCGTTTCTTCTTGTAGTTTTATTATTTCAACATCATATTTCTTCTTTCTCAACATAAAAATAACCCAAGCACTTATTATTGTTACCAAGATTGGGAGTAAAAATGAGCCAACAATTGGACTCTCAAACCAATCTTTAGTTTGTTCTTTTCTATTGTCTTGAATTAAGATGATAGATTGCTGCTCTCCTTTTATAATATGTGAAGAGTCTGTTATATGGATTGTAGTAGTATCCATAGCTATATAAACTCTTTTAATATTTTCTTAAACTTTTCTTCTGCCTCTAAACTTTCTCCCCAGGCAGTTTTTAAATCATTCAATGCTTCTTCAACTGAAGGAAGATTGTCTTCAATTATTTTCTCTACATATAGAGGAATATTGAGGTTGTAATCGTTTTCTTCCAGATCAATGGTGCTTGCTACTTTTACATAGTTCTTCACATCCTCAAAAGCATTTACCCAATCAAATATTTGTGTTACATGCTCTGGTTCTAGATAATTCTGCGCTCTACCAACTCTTACTTGGTCCGATGCATCAATGAAAAGTACTTTACCTTTCTTTTTAGCTTCTTTTTTTTGTCTAAACACCATGACACAAGCAGCCAATTGTGTGCCGTAGAAAATGTTTGGTCCTAAGCCAATAACAGCCTCCAACATATCTTGCTCCAATAGTGCTTTCCGTATTTTACCTTCTGCCCCTTTTCTAAACAAGGCACCATGTGGTAGCACTACAGTCATTCTTCCGGTGCTATTCAATGATTTAATCATGTGCTGTACCCAAGCCATATCTCCATTTCCTTTTGGTGGCACTCCAGCAATGTTTCTTCCATAGGGATCATTCGCCCAATTTTCTGCACCCCACTCTTTTAGGGAAAAAGGAGGGTTGGCAATCACACAATCAAAGGTTTTTAAACCATCTGCTTCAAAAAATGCAGGGTTTCTAAGTGTATCTCCTCTATGTATTTGAAAATCTTCAATTCCATGTAAAAACATGTTCATTCTTGCAATCGAACTGGAAGTCAAGTTCTTTTCTTGCCCATATATTTTTAAGGTTCTGTAATCCTCTTGGTTGTGCTTTAAATGGTCGACACATTCTAACAACATACCACCTGTGCCACAAGCCGGATCATAAATGCTTTCTCCTTCATGTGGGTCTAGTATTAAGCCTAATAAATGCACCACAGACCTTGGTGTATAGAATTCACCCGCTTTTTTATTTACTAAATCGGCAAAATGTTTAATGAGGTATTCATAGGCATTGCCCAATAAATCGGGATCAACATTGCCATTACTTAAATCATATTGCGAGAAATGCTCAACCAAATCAATGAGTAAACGATCAGAAAGTTTGTTTTTGTTGCTCCATTGTGCATCACCAAAAATTCCATATAAGAATTCCTGATTTGCTTGTTCAATTCCTCTTAGCGCTTTTTCAATCGCCAAACCAACATTCGTGGTTGTTTCTCTAACATCTTTCCAATGGCAATCTTTAGGAATCACAAATCGGTGAAATTCAGGAAGATTGGCATACTCTTTATCTCCATCTGATTCTTTCAATGCACTTTGATATTCTTCATCGTATACATCTGAAATTCTTTTAAAGAACAACAATGGAAATATATATACCTTAAAATCAGAAGCATCTACAGGTCCTTTTAGAATCCACGCTGCTTTGGAAAGATATTGCTCGAGTTGAGATAGAGTTATTTTTGCTTTGGTCATAGTAGCTTAATTGCAATTTTATTGACAATGCAATTTATGATTGTATTTTAAATAATACTACCATATTTAATCGGAGTTTTAATTTTAGGTAAAGTTAATTTGTTCGGCCGTGTCCCTCCCCACTATCGCATTGGCTATTTCAAGATCGGGTCAAGACTTCCACCCAAAAAAAACAGCGACCAAAGTGTGTTACTTTAATCGCTGTGTGTTTTCTAAAAGAGGGAGGTATTTTAATCGTAAACTATAAAATTCGTAGTGAATTGGCTAGAACTTCCTGCTTCTGATTTAACGATATACCTACCTGGGCTAAAGGCAGAAACATCAATCGAAATTGACTCAGAGGAATTGGTGCGAACTATCTTCACAAGAGAGCCATTTATATTATATATCGATAGAGTCGAAGGTAATGTTGTGCTGGAGTTGATGTGTACAACATTTCTGGCAGGATTGGGAAACAGATGTACATCCTGATTAATTTGTTTTGAACTTAAACCGGTAACAAAATCTAATTTGATTTTAGAGATAAAAAAATCGATAAAATTATTTGATTGCCTGATGGTCCTTCCTGAAAATGGATGAAGATCTACTTGATCTTTAAAACTACCGGTGTAGTACATGTTCATCGAATTATCTAAATCTATTCCGTTTATAAGGATATCTTCGCTTCCTCCAATGCTCCCACCCCATCTGTAATCGCCATGTTTATTAAGACTAACAATAAATGCATCTAATCCACCTCTAGATGTAGTACTTTGGACGTTAGAACCGGGGTCCAAATCTACCGTACCTCTAAAAGAGCCTGTTATAAGAATATTGCCTAATTCATCTGTACACACCCTTTCATTATCTCTATTGAAAGTACCAAAAATACCTTTAACCCAAACAAAATTTCCATTAGAATCAAGTTTAGAAATAAAACTATTGTTACTTGAGGTTGCAGTTAAGGTGTTACTATTAATTCCAGGATCAAAATCTGGAGTGCCGCTAAAACCGCCTGTGGTTAATATATTACCATAGGAATCAATAAAACTTGATGTCATTAGTACTTGTGACCAACCGGGGCTATCTCCTAATTGCTTAACCCATTGAAAATTTCCATAGGTATCGTACTTTGCGATATAACTATTTAAAACTATCGAACTTGTGAGAATATGATTATTTGAAGTCGTATCAAAGTTGATAGTGTCTGAAAAAAAACCTGAAACATAACTATTACCATATTTATCGATGGATAAATCGGAGGAAAAATCATGTTGTTTACTTCCAAATTGGTGTGACCATAAATAAGTGCCATTTGAATCAAGTTTTAGTAAGTATACATCTGACCCACCGTTTGAAGTGACATTTACCGATCCTGAATCAGGGTCAAAATCTCCTGTCTGGTAAAATATTCCGCTCAAGTACAAATTGTTATTATGGTCAATTTTGATTGAATTTGGAGCTACCTGACTAGTTCCACCTAAGTTTTTTGCCCACTTAAACACCCCGTTTGAGTCCAATTTTAAAATAAAGGTATTCCCACCGCCTTGAGCCGTTAATGGATAAAAAATATTATCATTTGGGTCAAAGTCTTGTGTGCTATGAAAAAAACCAATTGCAATAATATTGTTTTGATTGTCGGTGTCTAACATACTTACCTCTATACCGCCAATTCTACTGGCCCATATATAGTTTCCTGAAGAGTCATACTTCGCAATAAAGGAAGCTGAACCAGCAGGGGAACTAGTAAGTGCGCTAATATGAGCGCCACCACTACTGGGGTCGAAGTCTACTGAATGACCAAAAGATCCTCCAACTATTAGGTTTTGTGATTTGTCTACGCTAATTGTTTTACTCTTATCATAATCTAATCCTCCAATTACTTTACTCCAAGAATAGCTTTGAGCAGATAGTTGCGGACAAATGAATATTAGTAAACATAAAAAAGAGAGTTTTTGATTTTTCATTCTTAAATTCAATTGTTTCAAACTATGACGTAAGTTAGGAAGAAATAATTGCTTCTAAAAAAGCTAATTTTTCGTTTGGTAATGTCTCTTCAACTAAATTAGTTCCACCCACAAAAAAACAGCGACCAAAGTGGGTTACTTTAATCGCTGTGTTTATTTAATCTATGTATTTTTATTGCTTAGATAATGTCATCTTCTTTCAGCTGATCGACAATCTTATCAGAAAAGTCATCGGTAAATGACTCAATCGTAACTGGATCATGCGTTTTAGTTTGCGCGGACCAAATCAGCTTTTCTGTTTTCGCATCATATAAGTTGGTTTCAATGTAATACTGTTGGTCTACTACATAATACCCTTCACGGTATACATTTGGGTACATATTATCGTAATAGCCCCAATAAGTTTGATAGTATGGGTACGAAGCCACTGGCGTATACGCAGGATTACCCATGACATAGCGCGCTTCAGCTTCTTGATCTACAAGCGATACAGTAAGAATTGCATCAATTTTACGGTCTTCCAATGACTGAAAGACTTTCTTTTTATCGACTTTGGATGCGACATACTTTTGAGGCAATAAATTGCTTCCTTTCTCTACTTCTACTTCATTCTTCTTCAAGCTCATCGCAATTTCATCCTCCAAATTACTGGTGATGCGTTTATTGGCAATCATTGGCGCCACGATAATGTGATTATAGTCAGCCGATTCAATCATTTCATTCGACCAACTGCCGGTAATTGCAGTAGAAGATGTGCTACAAGAAGTCATGTATAATCCCATTGCTGCAACGGCTAGCATTGAGAAGGTTTGGTACTTAAATCTATTCAACGTTTTCATGTGTATTAATTTTTAAGGTTTTACGATTATAGGCGCTAGATTCATGCCATGCCTAGCCATTGGGCTACAGCCTTAAAATACGATTAGTTGCGTAGAGAATTAAAGACAGAGTATAGAGGTCTTTCTACTTGAAACTTGCTCTTTGAGCTTAAATCTCTTGCAACAACTTTGGAAAAGTTGATTGCTAAGAGAGATGTTAGGTTAAAATAAAACCATTCTAAGCTATCTTACCAAACTTTGGCAAAGACGCGGATGTAGATTAGAACTTTGCCAAACCTGGAGCTTAAAACTTTTTCAAAGTTCTAATCTCTTGCAACAACTTTGGAAAAGTTAATTGTTAAGAGAGATGTTGGTTTGAAGTAAAACCATTCTAAGCTATCTTATCAAACTTTGGCAAAGACGCTGATGCAGATTAGAACTTTACCAAGCTTTGAGCTTAAAACTTTTTCAAAGTTCTAAGCTCTTGCAACAACTTTGGAAAAGTTGATTGTTAAGAGAAATGTTAGTTTGAAGTAAAACCATTCTAAGCTATCTTACCAAACTTTGGCAAAGACGCGGATGCAGATTAGAACTTTGCCAAACTTTGAGCCTAAAACTTTTTCAAAGTTCTAAGCTTTTGCAACAACTTTGGAAAAGTTGATTCGATTAGTTGCATAGAGAATTAAAGACAGTGTATAGAGGTCTTTCTACTTGTCAATAGATATTAATGTTGCTTACAGCATTCAACACTATGCAGAAATTTAATCTGCTAGTCCTTCTAAGTAATTTTTAAATTCATCTGAATCATACTGCGCCATTCCTTTATGCACCATCTCTATGTTTCCTTGTTTGCCAATAATAAACGTAGTAGGCAAGGAAGTACTATTTAGCTCTTCCGACAGCAGTGTTCCCAATTGATATATAGGAAATGTATAACCATTGTCCTTTTTGTATTTTTTGGCTTTCTCAAAATTTTCATCAGTAGAGAGCATTACGAAGTTGATTCCCTCAATGCTTTCATACAAAGTTTGAATTCCTGGCATCTCAGCTTTACAAGGTGGACACCATGTAGCCCAAACATTCAGAAACACCACTTCGTCTCTAAAGTCAGATAATTGCACTTTTTCACCTTCTTCATTGTATAAAATCGCATCTACAGCCTGATCCGGATGTTCTTGTTCTATATCTGCTTGTATCAACCCGGTAGCTAATATTCCCCGCTGAAGCGTTGAAACTAGTGGTTTATGCCAACCTGTAATCCAAAACAAGAGGAATATCGCAAGGTATACCAACCATGAATAGAGCTCTTTCTTCTTTTTGTTCATCGATTTAAATGAATTAGATACTTACTAAAGCTTAAAGTTAGGCAGTATATCGGAGTTCATTTGTAACCGTGGATACATAGCTACATTAAAGTCTATTTTCTTTTTAGGGTCATCTAATCAATCCGATCAATAAAAAGCCGCCTCATTAGTCCAATGAGACGGCTCTCTAAACCCAATTATTTACTTACTCAATACTTAACTAGTCGCTGTGTTTTTATCGAATCTCCTGAAAGAATTTCTAAAATGTACAATCCTGGGGTGATGGTATTCATATCCATAAAAATGAGATCATTTTGGATAACTAGGGGAACGGAGATTTCTTTCCCCTGAATGGATAGCAGTCGTATACGATCAACTGTCAGCTGGTTAAGCTGTATCCTTACATAGTGATCAAAAGGGTTCGGATAAGCAATAAATGAACCTTTGGTTGAAATTTCATCTACTCCTACACATAATTCTACTTGAATGCTAGTGGTATCGCTGTTTGCGCAACCATTGTTGTCGATGTAGTTGTACAAAATAGTGTGCATTCCTATACCTGCTACGAATGGATCGAAATTTCCTGCAGAAACGCCTGTTCCTGAATAACTACCACCAGTTGGTGTGCCGACAGGCAAAGGTTGCAAGCCTGCACCTTGACAAACAACATTTGGATTAAATGCCGCCAAAGATACCGTTGGCAAAGGATTTATCGTAATGGTAACCGAATCACTGTTTGCGCAACCATTGTTATCCGTGTAGTTGTAAAAAACGGTGTGCGTCCCTACTCCTGCTAATCATGGATCGAAATTTCCTGCAGCAACACCTGTTCCTGAATAGCTGCCACCCGATGGTGT
>CBFHZL010000106.1:6891-9039 GCA_965660325.1 uncultured Acidiluteibacter sp. | reverse complement strand
TCTTGGATTAAGAATATTGACTGGGCTAACTCAGGTTTAGATATAATTGCTCTTACTAGCTTTAACGAAGGCACTCCTGTTAGTTTAATAGAAGCACAAGCATCAAATAAACCAATCATAAGTACGAAAGTTGGCGGTATTAAAAACACAGTGCTTCAAAATGAAACAGCTCTTCTTGTAAAAATGAATGACAAAGAAGAATATGTAAACAAACTAATTGAACTAATTGAGAATAAAGAACTAAGAGATCGACTTGGTGCCAATGGTTGGACTCATGTAAAGTCTAAATTCCATTATGAAAGACTCGCAGCTGATATGTCAAACCTCTACAACGATCTTTTGAAGTAAGAGAATACAATTAGTTCCATTACTAATTGATATATTTTAATAGCTTTGTAACTATCGTCAAAAAGCGAATTTCATGAAAAGACAACTGTACCTCATCGGGTTATTTGCATTAATAGGTTTTTATTCTTGTAAACCTTTAAACCCAAGTATTATGCTCAAAACACCGAAAAACTTTGAGTTTGATACACCTCCCGAAACATCTGATGCTGAGTATAAAATCGCTCCCAATGACATTTTAAGTTTTAGGTTATACACCAATGATGGATTTCGATTAATCGACTTTACGACCTCGACGGGAAATACTAACAATCAAGCCATGATGCAGAATAATGCCATGTTCTCCTATTTAGTGGAGTATGATGGCTACTGCAATCTGCCGATTTTAGGTAGAACTAATGTGGCCGACATGACCATAAGAGAAGCTGAATTATTACTGGAAGAAAAATATGCAGAGCTGTATATTGATCCGTTTGTTCTGCTTGATGTTACAAACCGAAGAGTAACTATTTTTCCGGGTAGTGAAGGGACAGGAAAAGTTATTCCTTTGAATAATAACAATACCACTCTGATTGAGGCTATTGCTCAGGCAGGTGGCTTAGCAACAAGAGGAAAGGCTTACAAAATTAAACTTATTCGAGGTTCACTTAAAGACCCTAAAGTATATTTAATTGACTTATCAACTATCGAAGGAGCGCAGCAAGCCGATATTATACTTCAAGCAAACGATATTATTTATGTAGAGCCAATTGGTGTTACTACACGTCAGATTATAGCTGAAGCTTCTCCAATCGTTAGTGTAATCTCTTCTTTAATTACACTATACATAGTAATTACCTCTTTAAACTAAGTCTATTGAATTGCTATTATGGATGAACACTCTAATTTAGCCTCGAATCCAGGACAAACTACAGGTAATGAATTTGATTTAAGCCTATTTGTATATACGCTTAGAAAAAATTTGCTGTGGATTTTGCTCATTGGTGGTGTAGCAGCAGTGGGCGCCATACTTACATTGAGGTACTCTGTTCCCATTTATAGAGTTTCAGCTGTTATGCAGATTGAAAAAAATGATAGGGCCAATCAGCTCCTACAAGTCGACGAACTGTATGAAACTAGTGACATTTCTGGAGAAATAGAACTACTTCGATCCAAATACCTCATCACTAAAGCAATCGAAAGCCTCCCGCTAGAGGTTGGTTACTTTTCTCAAGGTAAATTTTTAGAGAAAGATTTATATATCAACTCCCCTTTTCTAGTTAATCTAACAGTAGTAGACTCTGCTGTTATGGGTAAAAAGATATACGTTGATTTTCCAAATGAAAAAGAGGCTATCATTAGCTATTTAAATAACAAGGGAGAGAATGTTGAAAAAACGATTAGTGTTAATAAAGTAGCCACATTTGATGAATTTCGTGTTACAGTTCAACTCAACAACTATGATATCTTTGAGAGCAACAATAATCAAGTGAAGCAAAATGAGTTCTTTTTTGTTCCGCAAAATAAGAACAACCTTGCCGACAATTTTTCTAGGAACCTGTCAATTGCAGTGTTAAATCCATCTGCTAAAACAATACAGATTTCGTTTGTCGATGAAAACCCTCACAAATCAAGAGACTTGGTAGATGCTATCATTAAAGAGTTTAAGGTATATGATATCAACAGAAGAAAGAAGAGCTCATCAAGAATACTTGCATTTATAGACGAACAGTTGAATAACGTATATCAGCGTCAACGAACTTCAGAAACAAGCATACAAGAGTTTAAGAGAGATAATAAAGTTTTTGGAGGTGAAGAATACTC
>CBFHZL010000106.1:0-6791 GCA_965660325.1 uncultured Acidiluteibacter sp. | reverse complement strand
CAGCGTCAACGAACTTCAGAAACAAGCATACAAGAGTTTAAGAGAGATAATAAAGTTTTTGGAGGTGAAGAATACTCATCCATCTATATGGATAAATTAAATCAGTTAGACAATGCGCTGATTGAGTCAACGATTCAAGCCTCTATATTACAAGAAGTAAAGGCTCAACTTAATGCTGACCCAAAAAGCTTGGATGTTTATCAAATCATTCCTGTATTAATGGGTTCTGACTATCATAACTCTTTAGAAAACTTAATTGGGGAATTAAATAAACTGCTCATAGAAAAGCAAAATATTCTCTATTCTTCAAGAGCTCAAAGTGACCAAATAAAGGCAATAGAATACCAGATAAATGTTCAAAAAGAATTACTAATAACGAGTATTGATGCCATAACAACTAAGGTAGGTTCTCGAATAGAAGAATTGGAAAAGGGTATTGAAAAAGCTCAAGCCGAATTTTATGGAATTCCTGAAAAAGAGATAGAGTTAAGTCGATTACAGCGATCGTTCGAGATCGACGAAAAGTTTTACACCATGCTGTTAGAGAAGCGAACAGAATACTCTATTTCAGAAGCTGGCTTTGTTTCTCAATCTATCGTTTTAGAAGAAGCAAATATTCCTTTCCAACCCGAATCTCCAAATAAAAAATTAATTGTTTTTGGTTTTTGTATTGGTGGTTTTATACTCAGCTTAGCCTTAGTATTCATTAGATACTTACTTCATAACCAAATCACTACAATTGAAGACATCAAAAAAATCTCTCAGACAACGTTTAGCATTTTAGGAATTGTCCCCAAGTATAAAAAGGATATTCCTGTTTCACAATTAGTTGTGGATGAAAACCCAAAATCTTTAATTGCAGAAGCTTTTAGAACCATTCGAACAAATTTAGATTTTATTTCTGCGAGCAGTAAAGGCTCAAAACTAATGGCTGTTACATCTACTATTTCTAGGGAAGGAAAAACTTTCGTCGCTATAAACATAGGCGGTATAATTGCTTACTCAGGTAAAAAGGTAATATTGCTGGACCTAGATATGCGTAAACCAAAAGTTCACCTTGGTTTTGATGCTGAAAACAACAAAGGAATGAGTACCTTACTTATAGAGAAGGACAGTTTGCAGGATTGTATACAGCATAGTCAATTGAAAAATCTGGACTTTATTACTGCAGGCCCTATACCTCCAAACCCCTCGGAGTTAATCATCAGCGGAAAACTAGATGAACTTATAGAAGAATTAAAAAAATCGTACGACTTAGTAATTATTGACAACCCTCCTGTAGGGTTAGTAACGGATGGTATAAGTATTATAAAAAAAGCAGATTATCCGCTCTACATTGTTCGTTCTGAGTACTCAAAACGCAATTTCGTTCAAAATATTGACAAATTAATACTTGACAATAAAATTACAAAATTGTCGGTAATACTCAATGGTTTTAATACTAAGTCTGCGGGGTATGGCTACGGCGGAAAGTATGGATATGGATACGGTTATGGCTACGGATATGGATATGGCTACTATGAAGAGAATGATGAAAAAAATAGTAAGATAAAACGATTCCTAAAAAAGAAATAAGCATGAACATCCTACCGACCCCAATTAAAGACCTTATTATTATTGAACCAAGAGTATTCGAAGACGACCGTGGTTACTTTTTTGAATCCTATAACGCTAAAACACTTCAGGAGTTAGGATTTGAACACAGTTTTATACAAGATAACGTTTCAAAATCTACAAAAGGAGTGCTTAGAGGTTTACACTTCCAGAAGACTCCCTATGCACAAGGTAAGCTCGTTCAGGTGCTAAATGGTGCTGTTTTAGATGTTGCAGTAGATTTAAGAAGCGGATCCGAAACTTACGGTCATCACTTTTCAATAGAATTAAATGACCAAAATAAACGACTATTTTATATCCCAGAGGGTTTTGCTCACGGTTTTTTAACATTAGCTGATGATACGATCTTTTCCTATAAGTGCACGAATATTTACAACAAAGAATCAGAAGGTGGTCTGATGTGGAACGACCCATCTTTAAATATCAACTGGGGAATTGATAATCCAATTCTCTCTGAAAAGGATTTAGAATATATAGACTTCAATAATTTCAAAACACCATTCTAATGGGCAATATTGATCCTGGAAAGTACTTAATTTTTGTATTTGCTGCTTTTTGTTTCTCTTTCATCATTAATAAATTATTCTTGAGCTTTTCGAATAATTTAGGCGGACGAGCAAAAAATGAAAATTTAATTAGGTGGAGTAGCGTTACTAAGCCTGCATTCGGAGGTATTTCGTTTTTCATTGTGTTTCTACTCTCCTATTCTTCTTATCCATTATTCTTTTCCGACTTCAACTCTATTGGAGATACTGCGGTTTTAGGATTACTTTCTGCGGGCACATTAGCTTTCTTAATGGGATTAGCAGATGATGCGTACGATACCAACCCTTCTCTAAAGTTTATTGTTCAATTCGCAAGTGCGATTCTACTAATCATGACTGGTAGCTATATTCAGCTATTTGAATCAACCTACCTCAACTATGGCATTACCGTTCTTTGGGTAGTAGGAATGATGAACTCCATAAATATGCTTGACAACATGGATGGAATAAGCACAGTTGCATCTATCTCTGCATTTTTTGCCATGTTGATTTTGACCAATGAAACATCCTTGTCTAATCCTATGTTTGTGATGATGATATCTGGAATGGTCGCAGCTCTTTTTGGTTTTCTATATTTCAATTGGAACCCATCTAAAATGTATATGGGCGATACAGGTAGCCAGTTTTTAGGTATTCTTCTTGCAGGACTAACTATCCATTTCTTATGGAATCCAATAGATCCGACTACCGAAGTCGCAATCTCTAAACACTTTTTGTATGTTATATTGGCATTTCTCGTTCCATTAAGTGATACTACAACTGTGGTGATCAACCGCATCAGTAAAGGGTCTTCTCCTTTCATTGGAGGAAAAGACCATACTACTCACCATTTATCTTACTTAGGTCTTTCTGACCGAATGGTGGCAATTACTGTTGGACTTATTTCTTTAATTAGCATTATTATCATTTACTACATGACTACTATTGAGGAATGGACAACACTGTTAACAACAATCATTGCCTCATATGTATTTATTGTATTCTTATCGTTATTTTTAATCACAAAAAGAACGACTAAAAAGAGTGCATAAACAATGTTGAAACAGGTAAATAAATCAGGAAGTTATCTAGTAACTTTCTTAGCAGGGGTTGGGTTAGTTAGTCTTTTCAGTTATGCTTTTGATAAAGATATTGACGAAAAAGATTACCAAACTAAAATTAATAGTGAATATAATATTTACTCCTTATCCATTCCTGAAAAAGTAACGTTTGCAGGAGAAGAGTTACCACTTAACGACTTTGAGGTAAGAGAAAGGCTGGATAAGGAACTTCATGTAAATACCTACTGGCACTCTCAAACTATTTTATTTTTTAAGCGAGCTAACCGATGGTTCCCTGTAATAGAGCCGATCCTCGAAAAAAACAATATTCCTGACGACTTTAAATACCTAGCTCTTATTGAAAGTGGTTTTGAAAATGTAGTATCACCGGCAGGAGCTACTGGGTTTTGGCAATTTATGAAACCTACTGCAATTGAATATGGACTAGAAGTCAACGATGAAGTAGATGAACGGTACAATGTAGAAAAAGCCACTTTAGCAGCGTGTAACTATTTACATAAAGCATATGAAAAATTTGGAAGTTGGAGTTTAGTTGCTGCTTCTTATAATGCCGGGATGGGTAGAATTTCATCTCAAATGGGGCGCCAGTTAGCATATAATTACTGGGATCTCTTATTAAACAACGAAACTGAACGTTACGTTTTTAGAATCGCTGCAATTAAGGTGATTTTTGAACATCCTGAGAATTTTGGATTTAACATTCGCAAAAAAGACCTTTATAAAAAATTTGAAGTTGTAAACGACACAATAGATGGGTCAGTTGAAAATTTTGCTATCTACGCTAAAGAGAATAATATTAATTATAAGGTTCTAAAGTTCTTCAATCCATGGCTAAGAGAAAGCTACCTGAGGAACAAATTAAACAAGACATATGTTATTCAATTACCAAAAGAAGGGGAACTTAAAACGTCCTACTAATTGAATAATCAATAATAGATTTCCTGCTTAATATGTCTGAATTAACATCCAACGATACCGTAGAACCTTTAATAGTTTCAGGTGCTCGTGTGCACAATCTGAAGAATGTAGACATTTCCATTCCTAGAGAAAAGTTAGTTGTAATAACAGGTCTAAGCGGTAGTGGAAAATCATCTTTAGCTTTTGACACTATATACGCAGAGGGTCAAAGAAGATACATCGAAAGTTTTGCTGCCTATGCAAGGCAATTTTTAGGCAATCTAGAACGACCTGATGTAGAGCAAATATCAGGACTTAGTCCTGTCATCGCCATAGAACAAAAAACGGTAAGCAAAAACCCACGATCCACTGTTGGTACAATTACTGAAGTATACGACTTCTTGCGACTACTCTACTCAAAGGTTGCTGATGCATATTCTTATAATACTGGAGAGCTCATGGTAAAGTATACGCAATCAGAAATTGCGGAACTTATCACCCAAGATTATAAAAGCAAGGCCATTTCTATTTTAGCTCCTGTAGTAAAAGGTAGAAAAGGACACTATAGAGAATTGTTTCGGCAAATTTTAAAAATGGGATTCTTACGTGTCCGTGTAGATGGAGAGGTAAAAGAAATTACTCCAACGATGCAAGTTGACCGCTACAAAGTACATGACATCGAAATTGTAATCGATCGACTAGTCGTTGATGAGAGTGCAAGAAAAAGGCTTAACGATTCATTATCAACTGCTTTAAAGCATGGAAAAAACACCATACTAATATTAGATAAGGAAAGTGATAGTTCTAGACACTTTAGTAAAAACCTAATGTGTCCGACCACAGGCGTTTCATACGATGAGCCTGCACCTAACTTCTTTTCATTTAACTCACCCTATGGTGCATGTCCTAACTGCAGTGGATTAGGTCAAATCTCAGAAGTAGACATTGATAAAATTATTCCGGATGCTAAAAAGACCATCAAACAAGGGGCAATAGAACCACTTGGCAAGTATGCTGATAAATGGATTTTTAGGCAAATTGAAGCCATTGGGAAACGATTCAATTTTACCATCACAACACCGGTTAAAGAAATTAGCGAGGAAGCCATGAGCGTAATTCTTTATGGCACCAACGAACCTTTAAAGGTAGATGATCAGGTTGCAGGAGTTCGAAATTCGTATTCACTCGACTTCGAAGGAGTTGTTAACTTTATAGGACGTCAATACGAAGACAATCCTTCAGCTCTTATTACCAATTGGGCGATTAAGTTTATGAACAAAATAGATTGCCCTGAATGTGAAGGCACTCGACTAAAGAAAGAAGCCAACTTTTTCAAAATAAATAATAACAGTATTGCAGATATTGCTGCTATGAGCATAGATAGCTTAAGTAGTTGGGCAGCAGAAATTGAAGATCAGCTAACCGATAATCAACGCATTATTGGTAAAGAGATTCTAAAAGAAATTAGAACCCGTGTGCAGTTTTTACTAGATGTAGGATTAGATTACTTAAGTCTAAATAGACCATCCAAAACATTATCAGGAGGAGAAGCGCAGCGTATACGACTAGCAACTCAGATTGGATCACAATTGGTAGGTGTGTTATATATTCTCGATGAGCCAAGCATTGGCTTACACCAAAGTGATAACATTCGGCTCATTAATTCTCTGAAAGACTTGAGGGATTTAGGTAATTCCATCATTGTAGTGGAGCACGATAAGGAAATCATGTTAGCCTCAGACTACTTAATTGATATCGGACCAAGGGCAGGCATACATGGAGGTGAGATTATCGGTGAAGGAAAACCGGAAGATTTTTTGAAACTGCCAACAACTACTGCAAAATACCTTGATAATAAAATTAATATTCCAATTCCAAAGAAGTTAAGAAAAGGAAACGGACATAAGCTAGTCTTGAAAGGAGCAACAGGAAATAATTTAAAAAATGTGAACCTTACCGTACCATTAGGGAAATTCATATGTGTCTCAGGTGTCTCAGGGTCAGGAAAGTCTACGTTAATCAATAGCACCCTTTACCCTATCTTAAATCAACACTTTTATAAAAGTAATAAGAATCCACTCCCTTATAAAAGTATTACAGGATTAGAACATTTAGACAAGGTAATTGAAATTGACCAATCACCAATAGGAAGAACACCCCGCTCTAACCCTGCAACATATACTGGACTTTTTACAGACATTCGAGCATTATTCTCTGAATTACCGGAAGCTAAAATAAGAGGATACAAACAAGGCCGTTTCTCATTCAATGTTGCAGGAGGCAGATGTAATTCTTGTAAGGGCGCAGGCGTGCAAACAGTAGAAATGAATTTCTTGCCGGATGTATACGTAGCGTGTGATGAGTGCAATGGTAAACGGTATAATAGAGAAACACTAGAAGTAAGATACAAAGGAAAGTCAATTGCAGATGTGTTAAACCTAACCATCGAAGAGGCAGTGTCATTCTTTAGTAAGGTTCCTTCCCTGATGGCTAAAATAAAAACGTTGGCAGATGTAGGATTAGGATACATTACACTAGGGCAGGCATCTACTACCTTGTCAGGAGGTGAAGCACAGCGCGTAAAACTTGCAGGCGAATTATCCAAAAAGAATACCGGTAATACTTTTTATATACTAGATGAACCTTCTACAGGTCTCCATTTCGAAGATATTCG
>CBFHZL010000105.1:0-9116 GCA_965660325.1 uncultured Acidiluteibacter sp. | reverse complement strand
AAATGACAATTGGTAAAGGCATGCTAGTGATAGCAATACAATGAATGTCCAAATTAATCCTTTATTCTGCATTTTATTAGTATTTGTGCGTCAAATTTAAGCGTGCAAATATAGAATTTCAATTAGTAATTAGCAATTCTCGGGTACATTTATCACCACAATAATTAATTTATCAGTTTGATTAGGTTGAAAGCAACTTGAATATCCGTAAATTCGTCCTAAGTATACAGCAATTATTAAAGAATTATGAATCCAACCAAAAACCTCCTCTGCATAGTATTATTAATTTCAACGGCACCTGTATTCTCGCAGTTCACCTACAAGTTGGCAGACAGTGTAAAAGTATATGAAAACAACCAACTCCTTAAAAATGCTTGGGGAGGCGGATTTAACGCACCACAATTCGGAGAAATTGATCTCAATGGAGACAACAAAACCGATTTAGTTGTTTTTGATCGCGCAGGTAACAAAGTTAGTCCATTTATAAACAGAGGTTCAGCTGGAGTTTCTTCTTATGAATATGCTCCTCAGTATACTTCAATATTTAAAGGTGCGAACCAGTATATGCATTTCGCCGACTTCAATTGTGATGGATTGATGGATTATGTTACTTGCTTTACAGGCTCTTCTCCGATAATTTATATGAATATTGGTAGCTCAGGAAACAATCAATATGATAATGGAAACAGAATATATAGAGAGCCACCCTTTGATGCGTTTGAAGTATCTCTATTAAAGTCTGATACGCATGGAGTTAAAGATATTGACGGTGACGGGGATATAGATATACTAACCATGGGTAGCTCACAGATATATTATTATAAAAATATTTCAATTGATTCTACCGGAATTTGCGGCCTTCGTTTTAAACTGCGAAACATTTGTTGGGGTGAATTTTTTGAAGCTAACTTAAACTCGACGATTACACTTGATTCCTGCGTAAATCGCAATACGATAAGCAATCCTGAAGGTGGGATAACAGAAGATGGGAAAGGAGAACCAACTAATATAGATAAACATGCAGGCTCAACCATTGGATTATTTGATTTTGACAATAAAGATGGGATGGACTTACTCATAGGAGATATTGAGGGCAGCTACTTAAAACGATTAATGAATAATGATCAGTCTCCCGACTTTAAATCTTCGAGTATAGGCTCTGTAGATTCTATTTATCCTATAACCCCTAACAACGAGGGCAGGCTTGCGATTTTTCCTTCTCCATTTTTTCAGGACTTAGACAATGATGGTTTATCAGACTTATTAATAAGTGTGAATGAAGCCATCGACCCAATCGCATCAAACAACAACCACATCAAACGTTTTAAAAACACAGGTACAGTTGGAAATCCAACGTTTACATTTGTACAAGACGATTTTTTACTTGAAGATGTATTGGACTTTGGTTCATCCACCCTGCCGGGATTTTTTGATTACAACAGCGATGGACTAATGGACATACTCGTAGGTAATGAAAGAAATGTAGTAGACACACTGAGACAAAGCTCTCGCCTGGCATTACTAGAAAATATCGGAACGCCAACCAACCCTAAATTTAAATTAATTGATCGCAACTACCTTCAGTTCGACACCTTAAAATTAGACCAAATTGGCAGTGGCCCAACCTACAATGCTGTCCCGAGTTTTATCGACATCGATAACGATGGCGATATAGATCTACTAATAGGAGATACGAATGGTCGGTTACATTTATTTGAAAATACTGCAGGAGCAGGCAATACAGTAAACTTCGTTCTTAAGGAAGCCTTTTATCAAGGAATCACAGTAGGCGTAAATGCGAGCCCTAGCTTTGCAGACCTTGACCGTGATGGTAAAGTAGATCTTATTGTTGGGGAAGAACAAGCTAACCTAAACTATTTTAGAAATAGAGGAACCAACGATAATCCTATTTACAACCTTACAATTGACTCTATTCGATGGGAAGGCAACTTTATATTTAGGTACTACATAAATGGGAATCCTGATTTATCAGGAATTGACGTCAATAAGCGATATGAAATTACTCAAACATCTATTGCTGCAAATAAAGGTTTTTTAGTGCTAACCGATGTAAATGACACACAAAACTACCTCTCCTTTAGAAATTATATTATTGACAGCGATACCATTAATGAAAGTGGCAACGGATATATTAACGTAGCCTATGATTCACTGGGAAAGGTGGTGGCAGTGCCAACCTACAATTACCCTAGAGTGCAGACAAGCAAGAGTCAAGGGGTATTCTATGAATATCAAAATGAATGGCAACTTATCACAGGCACCGTTGATGGAGAAATAATGGCCTATACTGACATCGACTCTAATCTATATGGAAGCTTTACACTCACTCAAAACAACATTTTTAATATCGCAAATGGTGGCGAAATTCATGTGGACGTAGCAGACATTAATAATGATGGAAAGCCCGACATTATCGCGGGAAATAAGGCAGGAGGATTACAGCTATATTTTGGAAGCGGATTTGTAGGAATAGACGATATCAGCGCCTCCTCTGTAAACACAACACGTGACATACAGTTATTTCCGAACCCAACGAAAGGAGAGGTTACCGTTTATTTGCCGTGGCTAGAAGAAGGCACCAACTATACGATAAAAGTGTATGATCTGGCAGGAAAGCTTGTAAAGACAGAAAATGGGATGACTACTTATACTTTGCTGCAACTTGGAGAATTAAATAAAGGAATTTATTTCGTTCAAATAGCTACAGACACTGAACAAACAAAAGCCTCTAAGCTAATTATCAAATAACAACTAAAGTTGTTAAATCAAAAAAAGGGTTGCTTTCGAGAAGCAACCCTTTTCTTTTTGGTCTAAAATTACACCAGTGTTTTATTTGTTCATGTTATCAAACACGTCCATCACGTCTTTAACGGCTTTAGCAGACTCGTTTAACAATGCTTTTTCATCAGCATTCAAATCTAGCTCTATGATTTTTTCGATACCGTTTTTACCCAATACTACAGGTACACCAAGGTAGATATCTTTCAAACCATACTCACCTTGTAACCAGGCACAAACTGGAAATACTCTTTTTTGATCTCTAACGATAGCCTCTACCATTTGAGCTGCCGCCGCACCTGGAGCATACCAAGCAGAAGTTCCCATAAGGTTAACTAATTCACCTCCGCCCTTCTTCGTTCTCTCAACAATTGCATCCAGCTTTGCTGAATCAATTAATTCAGTAACAGGGATACCACCAACAGTAGTATAACGTGGAAGTGGAACCATAGTATCACCATGACCACCCATTAATACTGCCTGAATATCTTTTGGGGAAACATCTAATGCCTCTGCCAAGAAACTTCTGTAACGCGCAGTATCAAGAATACCCGCCATTCCAAATACTCGACTAGAATCTACTTTCGCAGTTAAATAAGCTACGTAAGTCATCACATCTAAAGGATTAGAAACGATGATAATTTTAGAATTTGGTGAGTGTTTAATAATGTTTTCAGTAACCGACTTTACAATACCAGCATTGGTAGAAATTAAGTCATCACGACTCATCCCTGGCTTACGTGGCAACCCTGAAGTAATTACAACCACATCAGAATCTGCAGTCTTAGTGTAATCATTAGTAGAACCTACTGTTCTTGTATCGTATAAGTTAATTGGAGAAGTTTCCCAAATATCAAGTGCTTTACCTTCAGCAAAACCTTCTTTAATATCAACTAAAACTACTTCATTTGCGAGCTCTTTATGAGCGATCACATTTGCACATGTTGCACCTACATTACCGGCACCGACTACGGTTATTTTCATTGTCTATTATTATTTAATGATGAAACTCTTAAGATGGCGCTAAATTAACAAACGAAATGGGTTTTAGTAAAATAAATAGGGAATAATATTGAGGATAAGCGTTAAAAAAGAAAAAAATGAAATTCATTCAGAAAAGGGCAACCTTTGGTATTTTTAGCGTCAATAACCTATAAAACAGAATGGATTTACTGTCTCCCGAAAATGTAAAACTGCTAGTTGAGCGATGCGCTAAGCAAGATAGAGATGCTCAGCAAGCGTTATACAAAGCTATGTACAGCAAAATGCTGAACATTTGCTACCGGTATTCAAGGCGACCAGAAGACGCAAAAGATTTACTTCAAGATGGATTCATTAAAGTTTTTAAAAAAATTGATCGATTCAATTTTAATGGATCTTTAGAAGGGTGGGTAAGAAGAATTATGGTCAATAATGCAATTGATCATTACCGAAAAAATAAAAATAAGTATGCTATATCTGAAGTACACCTGGAAGAAGGCAACTTACCAGACATTGAAGATGAGCAAGAAGACCAACCACTAGAAGTGGATGGCAAATTAATTTTAGCCTGTATCCAAGAGTTAACTCCCGGATACAGAACGGTATTTAGTTTATATGTACTTGACAACTATAGTCATATAGAAATTGCCAACAAATTAGGGATAAGTGAGGGAACCTCTAAATCTAATTTGGCTAAAGCAAAACGAAATTTGAGAAAACTCTTGAAAGAGAAAATGATATAAGATGAAAGACGAATCTACTTACAAAAAAGCGATTCAAGAAAAAGTCGACCAAGTGCATTTTGAATATGATGCAGCAGGTTGGGAAGCGCTTAGTAAACAATTACCAAGTAAACCATTTCCCCTATATGGAAAAATGGCCATTGGCATAGCTGCTGCTTCACTCATTGTACTTGGGGTCTACTTTGGCTATTCAACAAATGAACAAGAGAGCGACTCAACTGCAGACACTGAAGCTCTAATTAATATTACCAAGGAAGTAAAACAATCTGGACAGTCAGAAATAGTAGCTACTTCGGAAAGTTTGGAAGAAAAGGAAGTGCAGAAAAAAATAGTATTAGTCTCAGAAAAAAGAGAGCAACCTGAACAAGAAAAAACACAAAAACTGACTGATAAAGTAACAGCCGAAAGTGATACTAAATCAGTAGAACCTGGGCCTATTGAAACTACTTTAACACCAAAACCTACTACGAGTGAAGCAAGCCTCATAAAATTAGATAAAAATGTATTTTGCGTTGGTGACAAATTAATTATTGACTTAGACCATCCTTTAGGTAAACAACAGAAAATTAAACTAGATGGGAAAATAATTACTAACAACAGCCCTATTTCATTGGAGACAGCAGGCGTTTTCAAACTTGGTTTGTATACCGATAACCAATTAGTCGATAATAAAACAATAGAAGTAAATGAAGCGCCGAACGCAAGCTTTACTGCAACAAAAGGCGATGAGCGTTTTGCCGAAATCAACTACCATTTTTATGCTAAAAAGTCCAACTTAGTGAAATATGAATGGACAATCAATGGTGAAAGAAAAGCAAATGCTTCAGAACTAACTGAAACCTTTAAAAGAGAAGGAATAGCAAAAGTTAGCTTAAGCGTAAGGGACTTAAATGGATGTAGCGCTCAAGTGATTAAAGAAGTTAACATACAAGAATCATTCAACCTACTTTCTTATGACGCATTCACTCCCGATGGTGACGGACTAAATGACGCATTTATTCCTAAAGCAATCGAAGCAAATGACCTAAAATTTGAAATGAATATTTTTACACCTTCAGGAAATCCGCTGTATAGCACGACGGATTATTACCAACCATGGAATGGACGCAAAAATAACACCGGAGAAAAGATGCCACCTGGAGTGTATCTATGGAAAGTAACTGTATATGACAATGAAAACAAACCCCATTTATTTAGCGGACAAATTAGAATTATACAACTCAGGTAAGTTACTTGAAGTCAAAAAAAAAGCCACTAGAAAACTAGCGGCTTTTTTTGACCTATAGATTGAATTAAACATCAACCTTTGCGTACTTCGCATTTTTCTCAATGAACTCTCTTCTTGGCGGAACTTCATCTCCCATTAGCATGGAAAAGATTCTATCGGCTTCAGCAGCTGAGTCGATCGTTACTTGTCGAAGTGTTCTAAACTCAGGGTTCATTGTGGTTGCCCACAATTGCTCAGCATTCATCTCTCCAAGACCTTTGTAACGCTGTATACCAACACTACTCTCTTTTCCGGCACCTTTCATTCGCTCAATAGCTAAATCTCGCTGATTATCGTTCCAGCAATACTCTGATTGGCTTCCCTTTTTAACCAAGTATAAAGGTGGAGTTGCAATATATATATTACCACCTTCTATCAACTCTTTCATGTGTCTGAAGAAGAATGTGAGGATAAGCGTCTCAATGTGACTACCATCGACGTCGGCATCACACATGATAATAATTTTGTGGTATCTTAATTTTGAAGTATCTAATGCTTTAGAATCTTCTTCAGTCCCAACTCGAACGCCTAATGCTGTATAGATATTTTTAATTTCTTCATTCTCAAAGATCTTGTGGTGCATGGCTTTTTCCACATTCAGAATCTTACCTCTAAGTGGCATAATCGCTTGAAACTTCCGATCACGACCTTGCTTTGCTGTACCACCTGCAGAGTCACCCTCCACAAGGTAAATTTCACATTGAGCAGCATCTTTTTCCGAACAATCTGCCAATTTACCAGGAAGTCCACTACCTGACATCACATTTTTACGCTGCACCATTTCACGCGCTTTTCTTGCAGCGTGTCTTGCAGTAGCAGCTAAGATTACTTTTTGTACAATCTGACGTGCATCTTTTGGATGCTCTTCTAAATAATTGGCCAACATTTCACTCACTGCTTGATCCACAGCTCCCATAACCTCGCTGTTTCCCAACTTAGTTTTTGTCTGTCCTTCAAATTGAGGTTCAGCTACATTTACAGAAATTACAGTCGTTAGACCTTCCCTAAAATCATCTCCACTAATGTCAAACTTTAATTTTGACAAGGCGCCCGACTCTTCGGCATACTTCTTTAATGTACGCGTAAGTCCACGTCTGAAACCTGAAAGGTGCGTTCCACCTTCATGTGTATTAATATTATTTACATACGAATGAATATTTTCGGCGTAAGATGTATTGTAAACCATAGCTACTTCTACAGGAATACCATTCTTTTCACCCTCCATGTAGATGGTATCTTCGATTAATCGCTCTCTGGACTCATCCAAAAATTCAACAAATTCACGAAGACCACCTTCACTGAAGAAAGAATCGGTTATAAAGTTTCCTTCCTCATCCTTGTTTCTTTTGTCAGTAAGAGTAAGTCGAATTTTTTTATTCAAAAATGCTAACTCTCGCAAACGAGCTACTAAGGTATTGTAGTTATATTCCGTTTCCTGAAAAATAGTTTTGTCAGGCATGAAGGTTACAATAGTACCTGTGCGATCAGTCCCCCCTATTTCCTTAACATCGTAAACCGGCTTACCTATCTGGTATTCTTGCTGATACACTTTACCTTTTCGGTGAACTTCTACTTTTAAATCTGTAGAAAGTGCATTTACACAAGACACCCCGACTCCGTGAAGACCTCCAGACACCTTGTATGTATCTTTATCAAACTTACCTCCTGCGTGAAGAACTGTCATAACTACTTCAAGTGCAGACTTCTTTTCTTTTTCGTGATAATCTGTAGGAATTCCCCGACCATTATCCTCTACCGTAATAGAGTTATCTTCATTGATATAAACCTGAATATCGTCACAATGCCCGGCTAACGCTTCATCAATAGAGTTATCTACCACCTCATAAACAAGATGGTGTAACCCTTTAACACCGACATCCCCGATGTACATCGCTGGACGCTTCCTAACAGCCTCTAACCCTTCTAAAACTTGAATATTCGATGCAGAATACTCTCTAGGCTGTAAATTTTCTTCTTCTTTTTCGCTCATTTTATCAGCTTGGATTTATACAAATTTCAATCGATAACAAATATAACCATTGCAAGCTGAGACAGCCAGCAAAAAATCAATTTATGCACGGCATTTATTAACATTTAATACGCTAATAAATAGATCACTACGAAGTTTGTTAATTAATTAAAAACTATAGGTTAAACCTCCTAAAACATTGAAGCGTTGCGTAGGGTAGTCTTGCCATCTTTCGTACCGGACAGAACCGATATTGTTAAAATTAATAAAGGCAGACAATCGCTTGGTGTAACGGTATTCTACTCCTAGGTTTGCATCAAAAACACCACTTAAGGTTTCTTTTGTTACAGCATCAGCCACAACAACTCCTGAAGATATATTGTCATATGTTTTTGCAAATTGCTCACCGATTTGATGCAAGTCCATTCGAACTAAAATCTTATCATTCAAGTCATACACTCCAGATAGAGAAATCTTGTAATTTGGCATATGCCACACCTCTTCTTCTTCTCCTGCATTATAACCAAAATAATCTCCTCTGAGGTAAACACGCCATTTTTCGCCCAACTGATAATGGAGCTCTCCACTTAGTTGTAACTGTTCGATATCATCGTAGACCAATACAAACTTATTTTCTAAACCTGCATCTTCTTTCACAAACATGGCAAAGTCATCCATTTTGAGCTTTCTAAGCGAGGTATTGAATGAAAGTTTAGAACTGATTACACCTCGAATACCTGCATAAGCTTCATAACGGTAATTAGTATTGAATAACTCGATATCGCTTGATAAGAATTGATTTTGTTGGGTAAGAGATCGCATATTATTTCGCTGCATCCGACCGGTAATACCTGCATAAGGCACAATTACATCGCCCAATGCGTTGTATTTAAAGTCAACAATTGGATAAAAATGAAATTTTGCGGTATTGATGGCATCGACATAAATGCCCATCCCTACGTTCAATCGGAACTTTTCTCCTATGCTATTCACCTGAGGGCGCAGACCAACCAATACGTTATTAATTGTATCGAGTGTGTTCGCCCCATTATTGAAATCAAAAGAAGCGTCTACTTGATAATACTCGTTGCCATAAAATTTCCCTACTTGACCCGTAGCTACAACATTATTTTCAGCAATCAGTCCATCAAGATCAGCAATGCGATAGTACTGTATGCCAATTTCATGGCGAAGATTAAATGAATCTTGCTTCGTGCTCTTCAGCCCAAAGTTAGCTGAGAGGTTGTGATAAACCTGCTTTGTATCAGTGGTGTCTGCTATACCTCTATTGGTATCATCTACTTTAAAACCATAATAATTGAACCCTTCTCTCTCATAGCCAACATTTCCTGTAAGC
>CBFHZL010000104.1:0-9260 GCA_965660325.1 uncultured Acidiluteibacter sp. | reverse complement strand
CCATTTTGGGAATGCCTCCTACACGGTTTTTATATTTGTATTGATCTCTACACATCTATTATGGCCCATGTACATCGATCAGCATTTACAGGTAGAAGGCGATATCTATGCGTCTACAAAAGTACTGTATGCCTTGGGAGCAGTATTATCCGGATTCTTTGTCACCAAACTGCTCAAAAAAATCAATACCGTAGTCGCCGTAATCTTGCTAATGTCAGTTGCAGCAACTGCATTCACCTTGCTATCTGTAAGCAAAGAAGTATGGATATTATTAAGCTTAGGAATATTCTTCGGGATGAGTAATGCTGGCGTTCGAATACTTAGGGTGACGTATCTGTTTAATCACATTCCAAACCACGTAATTGGCCGTTCAAACAGTGTTTTTCAAAGCATCAACATATTTCTACGATCGACCTTTATTGGATTATTTTCTATGGCATTTTTTAGCGTAGACTCTAACATCACTTGGGCATTCGGAATTGCAGCAGGTGCTACTTTACTTTCCATTTTACCATTGGTTATTTATTACAAGCGATTAGCAGGTAGAGAGACTCTTACTTCAAACTAATTTCTTCGCTATTCGCATCTTGGAAGCGATACTCCAGAAACTCATATGCATCAGATGCATGTATCTTTACCCACTTTTTATATTTCATAAACCATTTTCGCTGTATGGAATAAAATCCCTTTGTAAGGTAAGCTTCAATAAATGGGTGAACATGTAGGCTAATTTTCTTTTGATTCAGTTGCGTGAGGATATAACGCAAGTTATTCTCAATCTCATCAATTAGCAAGATAGTGGCTTGGGCTTCACCAGTTCCATTACAAGAAGGACAGGTTTCAGCAGTTTTAATGTCCATTTCAGGACGTACTCGTTGACGGGTAATTTGAATCAAGCCAAATTTTGAAGGAGGTAGTATGGAGTGCTTTGCTCTGTCTTCGGACATTGCTTCTCGCATCACCTCAAAAAGCTTCTCTCTATTCGCTCCATCTTTCATATCAATGAAATCGATCACAATAATTCCACCCATATCTCTTAGGCGCAACTGTCGTGCGATTTCATGTGCTGATTCGATGTTTACTTCAAGTGCATTTTGCTCTTGATTATCCATTTTACGGCTACGTTGCCCGCTGTTTACATCGACTACGTGTAAAGCTTCTGTGTGCTCAATTATAAGATAAGCACCAGATTTCATGGTTACATTTTTACCAAAAAGTGATTTAATCTGTTTTTCAATGCCAAAATGGTCAAAAATTGGAGTGGTTCGTCGATATCCTTTTACAATACTTTCACGTCCGGGCGCTATAGAGCTAATATACTCTTTGAGCTCTTGCTGAATGTTTTTATCATCGACATAGATATTGCTAAACTGCGCATTCATCAAATCACGCAACATAGCAGAAGTTCTGCTTAACTCACCTAATACTCTTGTTGGAGGCTTGGATGATTGAAGCTTGGAAAATGACTCCTCCCATTTTTCATAAAGGGTATTCAAATCACTGTGCAAGTCAGCTACTTTTTTATTCTCAGCAACGGTTCTTATAATCACACCAAATCCGTGAGGACGTATGCTTTGAATTAACCGCTTTAAACGCGATCGCTCTTCACTACTTTTAATTTTCTGTGAAACAGAAATACGATCAGAAAACGGAACGAGTACAAGGTAACGACCAGCAATAGATAGCTCTGCGCTTAACCGTGGACCCTTTGTTGAAATAGGCTCTTTAGCAACCTGAACAAGCACATGCTGATTTCCAGTTAGCTGTTCATTAATTTTTCCTGTCTTTTCAATATCAGGCTCAAACTTAAAATCTTTTAAGGAAGCTGTATTTATTTTTTTAGATACTACACCGTTTACATATTTATTGAGCGAAGAAAACTTCGGACCCAAATCTAAGTAATGCAAAAAGGCGTCTTTTTCATAGCCTACATCCACAAAAGCAGCATTTAACCCAGGCATCACTTTTTTGATACGAGCTAAATAAATATCACCTACAGAAAAACTATTGTTGTTTTTCTCCTTGTTCAACTCTACTAAAGCCTTGTCTTTCAACAGAGCAATAGTAACATCATTGGGAGAAGAATGAATAACTAAATCCAGAACCATATATACAAATAAGCACTAACACAAGCAACCCAAGGCATTTTATTGCAGGGCTTACAACTTGATTTTATGAAAAATGAAAAAATAATCCGGCTGCTAGATTAGCAGCCGGGTATTTATTACTTCTTCTTCTTGTGTCTATTCTTTCTTAAACGCTTTTTACGTTTGTGGGTAGCCATTTTATGTCTTTTTCTTTTCTTACCGCTTGGCATATCTTTTAATTTATTGTTATTAACTACTTTTTTATCTTCAACTCTTCAATGTAGGCATCCACTTGTGCAATCACTAACGGATCTTCTTGAAAAGATTTATATCGTTCTAAATAAGACAACCCTTTTTCAATTTCACCCATCTGTACATACAAATCGGTCATGTAAAGGTATGCCTCTGCATTCTCAGGGTCTATTTCTAGCACCTTATTAAACCGCTCTATCGCTTTATCGTACTGTGTCGATTGAATCGAGAAGTAGCCCAAATTGATTAGCGCATCAATATTATTAGAATCTACTGCTAACACTTCCATCAACAATCCAATTCCTTTCATTGGAGCCTCGCCTAAAGCACCTGCTCCCTCTACATAACAAACTCCTAGTGCTGTTTTGGCAGATAAGTTAGTAGGATTCAATTCCAATACTTGCTCGTAAGCAGCTATTGCCTCCTCTATAACCACATGACCATCAGCATCTGAGAAACGAAATGTCTTGAAAAAGATATCTCCTGCTTGCATCCAAGCTTCCTCTGTTTGCGATATAGTTGCTTTCTCCTTAAAAAAATCAGCCATCAAGACTGGTTGTTTTTCGGAGCTTGCAAAATTAATTAAACTATCTAAGATAATCAGCTTTTCTTCTGAGCTTTTAACCTTAGCTAATTTATTTTCTAATTCATTCAGTACATTCTGTGCAGAGTCCTCCAACACAACAGACTCTCTTAGGTCATGATTATGAGAAGATTCGACCACCTCTACAGGTTCCTCTATTGACTTTACTTGATCCTCCGAGCTCAGCTTTGGCAACAAGAAAAGTATAAAAATAAAGAAGCCACCAAACAATATGGTGGCTACTTGTGCTTTATTAAGCTTTTTCATATTCTGCTATATTAGCGAATTATGGCTTTACGTTTGTTTTTACTCTCTCTACAAAGCTCTTAGATGGCTTAAATGCAGGGATAAAGTGCTCAGGAATAATCATTGTAGTATTCTTAGAAATATTTCTTCCTGTTTTCTCAGCTCTTTTCTTTGTAATGAATGAACCAAATCCTCTTAAGTAAACATTCTCTCCACTCTCCAAAGAATTTCTAATTGCTTTCATAAACTCTTCAACTGTAGATTGAACAGCTACTTTTTCGATTCCAGTGTTTTCTGAAATAGTCGCTACGATATCAGCTTTTGTCATTTTAAATAAATTTATTGAATAAATAATTGGTTAAACTTGAACTTCGCAAGTCAGTTTTTCGCTGCAAATATATAACAATTATTTTTTGTAAAAAAACTGATTTTAGGAATATTAACTAATTTATCCTTTCTACTGATTTGAAAAACAACCAAATAAACTTTTCCAATACTATAAATAACTGGTATTCAGAAAACAAAAGAGACTTACCCTGGAGAGAAACTACAGATCCGTACATTATTTGGCTATCTGAAGTAATCTTACAACAAACTAGGGTTGAGCAAGGGATGGCCTACTTTCATAAATTTAGCACCAAATACCCAACGGTTGAAAACCTTGCTAACACTTCAGAAGATGAAGTCCTAAAGGATTGGGAAGGGCTTGGTTACTATTCGCGTGCACGAAACATGCTTTCCGCAGCGCAATATATCGCAGGTGAGCTGGGTGGCGTGTTTCCAAACAACTATTCTGATATTCTAAAGCTAAAAGGTGTAGGCTCCTATACAGCCGCCGCGATTAGCTCGTTTGCATTTAATGAATCAAAAGCTGTTGTCGATGGAAATGTTTATCGAGTATTGAGCAGGTATTTTGGTATCGCAACGCCAATCGATAGTGCAAAAGGGAAAAAAGAATTTCAGGTATTGGCTGACGAATTAATCCATTTCCAAAAACCATCTCAACACAACCAAGCAATGATGGAGTTTGGAGCTATCAAATGCACACCCAAAAAAGCTGACTGTGATGACTGCCCTCTAAATACGTCCTGTGTTGCTTTTAAAAACGATTTGGTAGAATTACTTCCGATCAAAGAGAAGAAAACGAAACAAACAAAACGATACTTTACCTATCTAATAATATCAAACAAGCATGAACTGCTCATTCAAAAGAGACCAGAGAAAGGGATTTGGGCGAATATGTACGAATTCCCTTTGGTAGAGTCTAACAACGAATCCGAACAGAGCAAACTAATTAATCAACAGAAATACGCAGAAGCGTTTAACATGGGTAATGTTGAAATTAACTATGTTAGTGATACTTATAAGCACATACTCAGCCATCAACAAATCTTTGCTAGATTTATCGAAATAATGACAAACAAGCTAGTCAAATCTAATGACAAACAACTAATTATCAACAGAGGGGAACTGGAACAATTTGCTTTGCCTAAATTGTTAGTGAACTACCTTTCAGAAAGAGATGATTTACTATCTTTGTTAAACGATAATTAGATAATTTATAGTAAGATGGCAGGAGTAAATAAAGTAATATTAGTTGGCAATTTAGGGAAAGACCCAGAAGTGAGACACCTTGAAAACGGCGCTGCTGTTGCAAACTTCTCAATTGCTACTTCAGAATCATACAAAGATAAAAATGGCGAGCGGCAAACTCAAACAGAATGGCACAACATTGTTTTGTGGAGAGGTCTGGCCGAAATAGCCGAAAAATACCTAAGAAAAGGGAATCAAGTATACATTGAGGGTAAGTTAAGAACACGATCTTGGGATGACAAAGATGGCGTAACTCGATACACAACCGAAGTTGTTGGAGATCAAATGACCATGCTTGGAAGCAAGTCTGACAATGCGCAAAATAATGATAATTCTCAGCGCCAAGCTGAAAGCGCTACACACACTGAAACAGAAACTCAGATAGAATCGGCAGACGAATCAGATGATTTGCCCTTCTAAGCAAACGCTATTTTAGAAGTCACTTCTAATCTAGACATGTTTAATGAATACTCGATCAATTGGAAGAACCACCGGAACAGCTTACACTCATTCTTGCTCAGAGCATTATTAGCCATCAAATATCATTTGAAATTATTGTTTCATTGGTTATCATGGCACTACTATTACTTTGCTCTGCGCTTATCTCAGGTTCTGAAGTGGCCTACTTTTCGCTTAGCGGATCTGAAATAGACCGACTAAAAACATCAAAAAACAAATCAGAAATTCGGGTTCTAGAGCTACTAGAACGTCCGAAACGCTTATTGGCAACTATCCTTATCGCTAACAACTTTATCAATGTCGGCATTGTTATCCTGTCGACCTTCATCATTGATGGGCTATTCACCTTTAACAACTATCAATTGAAGTTTTCCATTCAGGTAGTAGCCGTAACCTTCATTCTCTTATTGATAGGAGAAGTCATCCCAAAAGTGTATGCCACAAGAAAAGCTGAACGACTTGCTGGCGTTATGGCCATTCCCCTATTTTATGTGCAATTAGTTGTAAAACCAATCAGCTCCATACTCGTGCAGTCCACTAATTTTATTGATAAACGCATTAAAAAGAAAGGACACAATATATCAGTGGGTGAGCTCTCGCATGCACTTGAGCTGTCATCAGATGAGAATAGTAAAGATGAAGATCAAAAAATACTAGAGGGGATTGTAAAATTTGGAAATACAGATGTAAAGCAAATAATGACATCGAGAATAGACGTCGTGCCTCTTGAGATTACAGCGACCTATCAAGAAGTGGTAGATACTATTTTGGATTGCGGTTACTCAAGAATTCCGGTATACAAAGAAAATTTTGACACCATAGTAGGGGTTTTATACATTAAAGACTTACTTCCTCACTTAGACAATGATTCATTCGATTGGACTTCTATCTTAAGAAGCCCGTTTTTTGTACCCGAAAATAAAAAGATCGATGACTTACTTAGAGAGTTTCAAGGAAAAAAAATACACTTGGCCATTGTTGTCGATGAGTATGGCGGCACCTCAGGCATTGTAAGCTTAGAAGATGTACTAGAAGAAATTGTTGGGGAGATAAGTGATGAATTTGATGATGATGATTTGGTTTATTCCAAACTAGACGAATTCAACTATGTATTTGAAGGAAAAACACCTTTGAATGATTTGTACCGCATATTGGAAGTTCCTTCAGAAGAGCTATTTGAAGAGCAGAAAGGTGATGCAGAAACACTTGCCGGTTTCTTGCTAGAATTAAAAGGTAAGATTCCAAAGAAGGGAGAAAAAGTGCGATTTGAGCAGTACTTATTTACTGTAGAAGCAGCAGACAAAAGGCGTGTGAAGCGAATTAAAGTGACCATAGAACAAGGTAATTCAACAGAAAGTAATGATTAAGAAACGATCTATAGGGTTCGCCCTTAGTGCCATAATCACTCTAGCAAGCTGTGGAAATGATCCACTGCCGAAACCAACAGGTTATTTTCGAATTGACCTACCAGAGAAAACTTACCATGAAGTAGCTGATAGCATTCCTTTTCCATTTGTTTTCGAGCTTCCTCAGTACAGTGCAGTGAACTTAAAAAGAACGAAAGAGCAAGCCAACTTTTTCAATGTTGACTTTAGTAAGTACGGCGCTAGAATACACTTCAGCTACTTTCCGGTGGAAAATAACATTAGCAAACTTTTAGAAGAAAGTAGAACACTATCCTATAAGCACACCGAAAAAGCACAGGAAATCAACGAAGAACTTATTATCAACGAGGCAAATCGAGTTTTCGGTACCTATTACTCTATTGAAGGAAATGCAGCATCATCAGATCAGTTTTTTATAACTGACAGCAGCAACCACTTTTTGCGCGGTGCACTTTATTTTAATGTAGCGCCAAACCCCGACTCAATCCGACCGGTTGGGGAGTTTATTAAAAGAGATATCGTGCACTTGATAGAAACATTCAGATGGAAAAATCAGGCGGCTTTTCCTGAAGAGTAGCTGAAACGGTGTAAAACAAACACCACCGTACCTAAAAGCAACAACGCACATACCTGGTGAAGAACGCCTAACCAAACAGGCACTCCGAGCAATAATGTAACTATTCCCAAAACAAACTGAATAGAAACCATCCCGATTAAAAAGCGGATTCCTCCTTTTTGTGAAGTTGAAATCATATGCTTCTTGGCCTGTATTGCTAGAAAAACTACTAACCCAACTACAGCATATGCCATATATCGGTGTATGAATTGAACTCCTGCCAGCCCTTCAACAAAATTTATCCACAATGGAGACATCGCCGTTACAGCGTCAGCGACTAATTGGTCACCCATTAATGGCCAAGTGTTATAAACTTTTCCGGCGTTTAAGCCTGCAACAAATGCTCCCCAAACAATTTGGATAACGGTAACTAACAACAAAACCACCGCTCCAGTCTTTATTGTTTTAAAAGCTCCTTTAACCTTATTTGGGTACATTAAATCTAAAGCCACCCAAAGGGTATAAGAAAAGGTAAGAAAAGCAGTAGTTAGGTGCATGGCCAATCTAAAGTGACTAACATCAGGATCTTTATTTAATCCACTTTTCACCATATACCAGCCCAAGAACCCTTGAAAACCGCCCATTAATAGAAGTAAAAGCAACTTGGGAAGCAGTTCTTTGCTGATCATTTTTCGTACAAGAAAATAAAGGAATGGGATGATGAAAACTATCCCAACCAATCTACCCAAAACGCGATGCAAGTATTCCCAAAAGAAAATGGGCTTAAATTCCTCTAAGGTAAAATGATAATTGACCATTTGATATTCTGGAAACTGCTTGTACTTTTCAAAGGCAATTTGCCACTCCGCATCATTTAAAGGAGGAATAGAACCCATCAACAAATTCCACTCTACCATGGAAAGTCCTGAATTAGTAAGGCGTGTAATTCCACCCACTAAAACCATTATGAATATTAAAAAACAACCTGTGAGTAGCCAGTATATGACCGGACGATTCGTAGATCCCTGCATCCTTTATAATTTTTTGTAAAATTAACAAAGAAACAACTTAAGGAAACGAATGTTTGGGGATTATTGTCCTAAAAGGAGCTCATGAAATAGGTAACCACATCAGGCAAAGAAATCGCCGAAGGCCTCGCAGTCAACTCTCCTGCATTATTTTCGTTATTGCGACTGGTTCTTGCAGGCTTTTCAGTATTTGATACCTCCTTTTGCTTTTTATCCTCAGCGTGGTCAGCACATGCAGTTAACTCGATCAAAAGAAAAGAAGCAATTAAGAAAAAGGAAAAAACGAACCGATTTTTCATAGCAACTATTATATAATTAGGATAGTATCAAAGGTATTAAAAAAGATTCAGTTGCAATGAATTCATTTAAATAAGAAAATAGGTAAAGCAGATGATTTGACCGTACCTTTGTCCGCTTATGAAATTCTTCGATTTAAATAAACCTGCCATTCAGTGGCTACTCTTATTATTACTAGCCTTCGTTTGGGGAAGTTCTTTCATTCTCATGAAAAGAGGATTAGAAAGCTTTAACAACCTACAAGTGGCATCACTTCGGATAGTTATTGCCTATTTATTTTTACTTCCAATAGCACTTAAAAACATTCGTAAAATCAAAGGTAAATATTGGGGCTATTTGTTAATCGCAGGTCTTTTAGGCAATGGTATTCCAGCATTTTTATTCACTACTGCTCAAACAGAAATTAGTAGTTCACTTACAGGAATGCTGAACAGTTTAGTTCCACTTTTTACGGTATTGGTTGGACTGATTGAATTTGGGTTAAAACTAAGAATCAAAAGATTCGCAGGTGTGCTTTTAGGACTGGCTGGAGCCATTGGCTTGCTTTCGGTACAAGGGTTTGATGTAGGAAATGGCAATCAAGCCTATGCGCTGTTGGTAGTGCTTGCAACTATTTGCTATGCCACCAACATCAATTTTATTAAGACTTATTTAGGCCCTATCAATTCCATCGACATTACTTCATTTGGATTTTTCTTTCTAGGCCCACCAACAGTAATCTACTTATTTATGAGTGACTTTACTGAAATTCTAAAAAGTGACCCTGAAGCTTAT
>CBFHZL010000103.1:0-9451 GCA_965660325.1 uncultured Acidiluteibacter sp. | reverse complement strand
TAAACACGTATATTTGACCCCATAATATATTAATATCCTATATCGAATGCCTAAAAAAAGCAAGATTGACAAAAAAGCGCTTGGGTTCCTTGAGCAATATATAAACAACCCATCACCTACAGGGTTTGAGAGTGAAGGGCAAAAAATATGGTTAGACTACTTGAAACCTCACGTAGATAACACATTTGTAGACACCTATGGAACTGCTGTAGGTGTAATAAATCCAGATGCAAAGTACAAAGTAGTAATCGAGGCACATGCCGATGAGATTAGCTGGTTTGTGCATTATATTTCTGAAAAAGGATTTATCTATGTTAGAAGAAACGGTGGTTCTGATCACATGATAGCTCCGTCAAAAAGGGTAAATATTCACACGGATAAAGGCATCGTAAAAGCCGTATTCGGATGGCCTGCGATTCACACCAGAAGTGGCTATGAAAAAGAAGATACGCCAAAAATTAACAACATTTTCCTAGACTGTGGCTGCACATCTAAAGAAGAAGTAGAAGCGTTAGGAATCCATGTTGGTTGTGTAATCACTTATGAAGACGAGTTCATGGTCTTAAATAAAAAATACCTAGTAGGTCGTGCATTGGACAATCGAATTGGTGGATTCATGATAGCAGAAGTGGCTAAAAAGCTAAAAGAGAATAAAATAAAATTACCCTTTGGATTGTACATCACCAACAGTGTTCAAGAAGAGATTGGGTTGAGAGGCGCAGAAATGATTGTGCAACGAATTAAACCGGATGTTGCGATTATTACTGATGTTTGCCATGATACCCAAACGCCTTTAATCAACAAGATAGAACAAGGTGATTTCCATGCAGGAAAAGGACCAGTTCTTACTTATGCTCCTGCTGTTCAAAACAACTTGCTAAAGCAAATTATAAAGGCTGCAGATGATAACAAAATACCTTTCCAACGATTAGCAGCTTCCAGAGCTACAGGTACAGATACTGACGCTTTTGCATATGCAAATGGTGGAATAGCTTCTGCCTTGATATCATTGCCTTTGCGCTACATGCACACCACGGTAGAGATGGTGCACGAAGAGGATGTGCTAAATGTAATTGATTTGATTTACAACACTCTCCTTTCTATAAAAGAGAATCAGAGTTTTAATTACATCCAATAAGAGCAAGAATCAATTATAAAAAAAGGCGAAGTAGTTTAAAACTACTTCGCCTTTTCTTTTTATTTTTTTAGTGGTATTAATTGTTTTGCTCTTCGCTCAAATTTAGCTGACCTGTTTTCAATTTATTGTACTGAGCCACTAAGTGGGCTAAGAATTTAGAAATACACTCCATGCTGACACGAGTAGGATCTGAAACTGGTTTATTTTTTAATCGCAATAACATAAGTCCATAAAGTCCTGTCAAACAAGCATCGATCTCATTCACATACTTTCCATCGCCTCTTTGCATTAGCTCAGCGATATGCACTTTTGCAATTTCATAGTTTTCCTTGTGCTGCTTGTCTTGTATGGTAGTCAGCAATGTCTGATGTAAAATCCCTAAGCCTTTAATATCTTCTACAATGTAGCTTAAATGACCAGACTCTTCTATTCCTTCAGACTGCATGATTTCAATTAATTCTGCATACCATTGCTTGATTTGAACCTTCACCTCTAGCGGCTGAGGATATTTCGCTACCACTTGCTGATCGATAAGCTCTAGATCGAATTTGTACGAACGGATAATATCTTCAATTTGCCACATGTATAAAATATACTCAGCAATATTGGTTTCCTTTTTTAGTTTGGCTATTAACATGCTCTGCTTCTATTTTGAATTTGCTGCTCTATACTCTTCGTTTAACTGATCTACAACTGCATTGGTAATACTCATTGCAGAGTCCGCTAAAAGCAAAGAACTCGTCGTTGAATAATCTAAAACCAAATCTAAACCTTGCTCTAGCTTCATCTTCTTTAACTCTCGGTCCAGGTTCATTTTAATCTTGCGCTTCATATTGTCCTCTTCTTCGGCCAATCGAAGTGCAAGTTCTTCTTGCATTTGACCAATTCCTTCCTCTTCTTGCATCAGTGCCATTTGTCGCTTTTCACCGTCTGCTTGCGTTAGCATGGGTGCATCTTCTCTTAATTTTAAATACTTCGACTCTAATGCTTTTACCTTTCCTTCCAGTTGACGTTTAAACTGACCTTGTTTGTTTTCTAGCTCCTGACGTAATACGCTTACCAATTCATAATTCTCCCAAAGGCTATCGGTGTTGATGTATGCAATTTTTAATGATTGGTCAACAGTGGCAGTAGTATCTTTTGTAACTTCTGCCTTTACAGGTGTAGCATCCTGAGGATCTGACAGAACTAGATAAAATAAAACAGCAACAGCAATTAATAATACTGCATTTAAGGTAATCGATAAATTCTTCACGAGATTATATTTTTATATTGAGCTACAAAGTTGCTATATTTAATTGAATTACCCGACCATTTATGACTTTATCTGATTCCAATTCATGGCATTCATCAGCTGTTGCAGACTTAGCTTTCATTTTGCTGTCTCCCTCCCTAATAGTAGAACCACACTCATCACTAAAACTGGATAAGGTCGATACTCTGCAGTGGCTGATAAAGTTAGATCAGCAACCCCAAGAATTAATTGACTTTTTACAGAATGAGAAACCCAAGAAATTAGGTTGGTATGCCGAGAAGTTGATGCAGTATTTTTTTATAAATCACCCCAATTATAAGCTATTGGGGAATAATATTCAGTTATTTAATGGAAAAGTAACCACAGGTGAAATTGATTTTATTGTAGAAGATTTAGAAAGTGGGCTCCTTATTCAAATCGAACTTGCGACGAAGTTTTACCTTTCTTACACGAACGAAACTACCAGCAAAAACACGTTCATTGGCCCTAACGCTCACGACAATTTTGAGCGAAAATACTTGCATTTGATGAACAATCAATTGCAGTCAACTACTCCTCCCGAAGTAAAAAGTCTAACCGATGGAAAATCAATTAACTTCGCAGCTCCCTGGGTAAAAGGCGTGCTTTTCTACCCCATCAATCAGAAAAAGAGGCCCATCAATAAAACTTGGATAGCGCCCGATCACCTCAATGGGTGGTATTCCCATTTCACTGATTTACTCGAGTCGAACCTACAAGCATTAACGGTGTACGCAAAGATGGACTGGCTTGGTATGCATAGTGGTGTGCGCATTCAAAAAAATGAATTCAAGCAGCACTTTCGGCGGCTATTTGAGGAAGGACACCGCGCAATAATGGTCACAAATGAGCAAGGACAACGCGGTTTTATTATGGCTGATTCTTGGCCATCCATGTTCAAAGGTAATTTTTAGCATAACTTGAAAATTGCCTATAGGCTCATCATATCTTTTAGTTTCGCTGCCTGTCGACGAGAAATTTCCACCTGCATACCGGTTGATAATTTTGCCAATAAACCACCGTTAAACCAACCCTCTACCGTTTCAATCCAATTAAGATTGATGATATACTTTCGGTTAGCTCTAAAGAAAACACGACTATCTAAACGCTCCTCTAGGTTGTTTAATGATTTTAATATTAATGGTTTGTTATTCCCAAAATACACACGCACATAATTACCTTCTGACTCAAAAAGGCTGATATCTTTCAGCTTCACAAACCAGCATTTGTCTCCATCCTTTAAAAAAACTTGCTCATTCTCGTCAAAGGCGGTGGAATTGGCAACTGATTTTTTGCTTGCAGGTTCCTCAGCTGATTGCTGTGCTATTAATTTTTCAAGTGACTCCTTTAATCGATTACTGTCAATTGGTTTCATCAAATAATCGAAGGCGTTCACATCAAATGCTTTCAACGCATATTCATCGTATGCAGTGGTAAAGATTACTCTAGGCACATAGGAAAGCTCTTCCAACATGGCAAAACCATCCTTTCCCGGCATTTGGATGTCCAGGAAAATCAAATCGGGTCGATGCTCCTCTATCTTGGCAATGGCGTCATCTGCATTGCTGCATTCATCTATTATCTCTACTAAATCCAAATCGGTTAACAAGCTTGTTAACTCCTTTCGCGCTAGGCGCTCGTCATCAATTATCAGTACTCTCATCATTCTTAAATTGAATTACATCAGCAGGAATGCGCAAATTTACAGACACTTCATTGTTTTCATTCTGAATATCAAATGTTGCTTCATTCCCATATAATAGTTGTAGTCGTTGTCGTGTATTAGCTAAGCCAAATCCGGTTTCAGGGGTATGTTCTTGGTCATACTTTCCACTATTTAAAAGCTGTATATGTAAGTACCCAGCTTCTACTTTCGCTCGAATAAAAATACGGCCGCCTTCAGTTAATTTAGAAATTCCATGCTTGATACCATTTTCAGCCAATGTCTGGATCATCAGCGGTGGTACCTGCCAGTCATAAGCGTTCTCATCAATTGAATAGTTAACGGATAGGCGCTCCTCAAAACGTGTCTTTTCAAGCAATAAATAATCCTGAACCAGCTGCATTTCTTCGCTCAATGAGATCACTTCTTTTCTGCCCAACATTAGTGAACCACGCAATATATTCGATAGTCGTGTAATAGCATCCTTTGCTAGATTCTGATCTTCCCCAATTAACGCCCGAATGCTATTCATTGAATTAAAAATAAAATGAGGGTTAAGTTGAGACTTAATCTTATTCAACTCGATTTCATTTTTAGCGGCTTGCCACTTTAAATTTTTAATCTCCTCCTTACGGTAATTTTGTACAAAGTGGAATAGAAAATAAAGCGATGACCATAACATAAAGATGACCGTTTGGTTGATGATATTTCGAATAACATCAATCCAATCGAATACGTAAACCAATTGCGCGATTAGTACATCGGAAATAAGGGTGTGTATAATAAAGAATAAAGTTCCTAAACAAACTGAAGTAATCAATACCAATGGAATTAAGCGGACTAAGGGCAACCGCAACCAATCTTTTTTTATAATCAGTTCGCGGTAAGCGTGTGAAATAGAAATACCCAATACAAAAGTCACCAGCAGATTGAAAAGTAGAAGTTGATCCAGCTCTGCACCATTTAGTTGATTCAACAGCCCCATCAAAACCACATATATAAGCCAGCCATATATTTGAGAAACCCAATATATATTTTGCTGTTTGAAGATTCGTTTGTAATTCAACCTATTTAAGTTAAGCGTGAGCTAATACTGCTACATGTTACTACGTAAAGGTATTTTAAATAAAAGAACGATTCAAAAAAAAAATTACCAATGGTCTATCGATGCTACTGATGGATGATAGTAGGGGCAAATTGGAAAATAATGATGAAATTTGATTTAAAATAATAGAACTATGAAGTCTTTCCTCCTATTTTTTTCATTTATTGTATTGGGATATGTGTCAAGCTCTGCTCAAGGATATACTAGAAATGACGGAAAAACAGCAACCCCTCAACTAAATAAGCCTGCTAAGAAAAAAGAACTGATAGACCGGCTGACCTTTGGTGGTAACTTCGGTGCTTCTTTTGGAGATGTTACCTTTATAGAAATTTCTCCAAACGTTGGCTATCACGTAACAGATGATTTTATTTTAGGTATCGGAGGTACATATTCTTATCTACGGGATAAAAGAGTAGGCTTTAATTATAAAACCAACATATTTGGCGGTCGAATTTATGCGCAACACATCGTTTTTGAAAATTTCGTTGCACATGCTGAATATGAACTTCTAAATTTAGAAACAATAGATGATCAGGCTATCAATAATTTTGGATTACAACGACGAAATATTAACTCCCTATTTGTTGGAGGAGGCTACAGAGGTAGCCTTGGTGGTTACTCCTACATCAATTTACTGATACTATACAACCTCAATGATTCTCGATTTTCTCCTTACTCCAATCCGCAAATACGCGCAGGTTTTGGAGTCGGGTTCTAATCACAATTAGAAGGTATAAGCGCTCTAGGACTATCAAGCTTTCCTTGCCATGATTCATTTGGTATAATTTCACCACCGATAGAAAGGGAATTAAAAGCAGTATCTTTTTTGATCACTACTAATCTTCCATTAAGAAAAACATCGTGCACCTTTTTCACCAATGCATTCTGTGTCATTGGTGCTTTTTTAGAAGCTAACTTGACGCCAATAGCATTATTATGTAAATCCATCTCAATACTAACATTATCAGGAACCCAACCGTCTTCTAACCGATTTTTTCTAATATCCTTCTCATTTCCTTTTTCATGAGCCAAACCAAGCTTTAAAGCTTTTCGTTCACCAATATATTGTGATAAGCTCGCCATCCAATAAGTGTGACGAAAGGCATCTAGTCCACCACCATTACCATCCGTTCCAAATAAACGTTGAATCGTATCATTCTTCACTAACCTCCTAGCTTCTCGGCTTAGCCGTATTGCTTTTATAGCAACAAATGGGTGTGTAACTGCCCACCACTTCTCCGGGCAACTCACTTCTCTAGATTTAATATCTGATTGCGAATAGCCAACTGACGATATCAGTAGAAAATACCCTATCAAAACACTATTCTTCATACAACGATTTTACAAATGAAGTGCCACCCAAATTACGCATTTGCCTCACTACCCATGCCTGCCGATTTCTAATGTAATTGGTTGGTGAGGCTATTTTATAGCGCACAGGGTTAGGAAGTACTACTGCCATAAGCGCAGCTTGAGACCTGCTTACCGCCTTAGCATCTCGGTTAAAATTAAGTACCGCTGAAGCCTGAACGCCATATACTCCATCGCCCTGTTCCAATACATTTAAATATACTTCCATAATTCGTCGTTTTGACCAGAATACCTCTATTAAAAAGGTAAAATACGTTTCCAATCCTTTTCGCACCCAAGAACGATTAGGCACCAAAAAAACATTTTTAGCGGTTTGCTGCGAAATAGTACTTCCTCCTTTAATTCGCTTTCCCTTGGAATTGTCTTGAATGGCTTTCTCTATGGCATCTAAATCAAATCCATTGTGCTCCAGAAATTTTTGATCTTCTGCAGCAATAACAGCAAGTGGCAACTCAGCAGATATGTGATCCAAGCTGACCCAGTCCTTTTGAATCAGTGTGCCTTCTCCGGAAAAGTATTTTGAAATCATGAAAGAAGTAATTGGCGGATTAACAAACTTATACAATAGCACAAATCCGATGGAGATACTAAAAAAAATAAGGATAACTTTGAATATCCATTTTATAACTCGTCTAAACATAAAAGACCTTGAAATGTTATTGTAAATGTATAAGGAAATAATCAATTCAATAATAAATTAACTATGAAAAAGGTAAAATTTACATTAGCCTCAGTATTATTTGTTTCACTCATTGCATGTGGTGGAGGTGAACAAAAAGAAACAACTCAATCAGAAGAGAAGCCAAAAACTGAAGAAAAAAAGGAAACTAAAACAGCAATTGCGATGGTTGAAGACATGGCTGTTGAAGTTGCTGCAAAAGGTGAAACGATGATGGAGATTGCTTATGAGCCAGCTACTATGACACTAGTAGAAGGAGCAGAAGTGACGTTAACATTTAAAAACCAATCTAGCGCGGCAGGAATGCTACATAACTTTGTATTGATTCCAACAGGAATTGGTCAAGAAGTTGCAACTGCAGGTATTGCTGCAGGAGAAGCAGGCAACTTTACACCTGATGACGATCGTATTATTGTTGCAACTAAAATGACAACAATGGGTGAAGAATTAACTGTAACATTTACAGCTCCGGAAGCAGGAGAGTACGAGTACATTTGTACGTATCCTGGGCATTACCCTGCTATGGTAGGTAAACTTACTGTAACAAAATAAAGATTCAACAAAACAAAAAAGCCCGAGATTAAAATTAATCTCGGGCTTTTTTATGCACTAATATATGTTGAATCACCTATGCTAGCATAGATACTGGATTCTCGATAAGTTGTTTAAATGTTTGCAAAAATGCTGCACCTGTAGCTCCATCTACTGCTCTATGATCGCATGATAATGTTACTTTCATCACATTACCTGGAACAATTTGCCCATCTTTTACAACAGGCACCTCTTTAATTGCTCCCACTGCCAATATACAAGCATTTGGTGGGTTTACAATTGCAGTAAAATTATCAATACCGAACATTCCTAAGTTAGAGATAGAGAATGTACTTCCTTCCCAATCAGCAGGCTGTAACTTCTTTTCTTTTGCACGTTGAGCAAAATCTCTAACCTCTGTTCCAATTTGTGTTAATTGCTTCGTATTTGCAAAACGAACAACTGGAACTAATAAGCCATCTTCTACTGCAACAGCTACTCCAATATTTACATGGTGATTCACGCGAATCTTATCACCCATCCAAGAAGAATTTACTTGCGGATGCTTTTGCAAAGCAACAGCTGCTGCTTTAACAACCATATCATTGAAGGAAACTTTTACACCTTCCATACTATTGATTGCTTTTCGAGCAGCAATAGCATTGGACATATCTAAATCAATATTTAGATAAAAATGAGGAGCGGTAAACTTGCTTTCTGCTAATCGCTTAGCAATGGTTTTTCTCATTTGAGAAATATCCTTTTCCTCGTAGTTTTCTGTACCAAATGCAGCAGCTGAAGCTACTCCAGTAGCGCTTGCAGCAGATTGCTTTGGCGTATAGTTTTCAATATCTCTTTTGGTAATTCTACCGTTATCGCCCGTTCCATCAACATCAGAAAGATTAATGCCTTTGTCCTCCGCCATCTTCTTCGCTAACGGGGAAGCCTTAATTCTTCCATTATTGGTTTTAGAACTAGCTGACACCTCTTTTCTTTCAGGCGAAGAGCTTTCTGTATTAGAAGTCTCTTTTGACTCCTCCTTTGACTCTTCAGTAGATTCGGTAGAAGCTTCTTCACCGCTGTTTCTGTTCTGGTTATATGCATTTACAAGCGCATCTACATCCGCACCTTTTTCTCCAATCACAGCTAATACAGCATCTACCTCTGCAGTCTTCCCTTCTTCTACTCCAATATGTAGTAATTCTCCATCGTCAAACGATTCAAACTCCATGGTAGCCTTATCCGTCTCAATATCGGCTAATACTTCTCCGGACTCTACTGCATCGCCAACCTTTTTGTGCCATTGCGCAACAGTTCCTTCTTTCATGGTGTCGCTCAATTTAGGCATCTTAACAATGGTTGCGTTGATTGAACTCGTATCGATTTTAGGAGAACTTTTAGCATCACTAGAGCCTTTGCTAGACTTTTCTTCTTTCTTTTCCTCTGACTTCGATTCGGAAGAATCTCCACCTCCATTTAAAAGATGATCATAGTTTTCTCCCTTCTCACCTACAATTGCTAGAACAGAATTTACTTTTGCAGTCTTTCCTTCCTCTATACCTTGGTATAACAAAACCCCTTCTTGAAACGACTCATATTCCATCGTGGCCTTATCCGTCTCAATATCTGCAAGTAGATCTCCTTCATTCACCTGCTCTCCGATGGACTTATGCCATTTTGCAACAGTCCCC
>CBFHZL010000102.1:0-9509 GCA_965660325.1 uncultured Acidiluteibacter sp. | reverse complement strand
TAACCTTTAATAATACCCCAACGATTTCAACATGGACTTATGGCTTTGCTCCTTAGAGAATAATCGTGTATGTAAGTTTCCTTCTTTGTCCCGATCAATTACTACGTGCTTTGGCGATGGAATTAAGCAATGCTTAATTCCTCCGAATCCACTCAGTGCTTCCTGGTATGCACCGGTATTAAAAAATCCAATATAAAGGGGTTGGTCTTTTTCGCTTTCAGGTAATTTCGGTAAGAATACTTGATTTTCATGCGCTTCAGAATTGTAGTAATCCAAGCTATCACACGTCAATCCTCCTAAGTTTACTCGCTGATGCGGCACATTCCAGTGGTTGATCGCCATCATAATGTACTTTTGATTGATTCCCCATACATCGGGTAGCGTAGTAATAAAAGAGCTATCGATCATGTACCATCGCTCGGTGTCATTTTGTTTTTTCTCATCGATGATCGAGTAGATGGATGCGCCACTTTCGCCCACAGTGAATGATCCAAACTCCGTAAATATATTGGGCTCTTCTATTTGGTGCTTATCGCAAAATTCTTTGATTTGCTTAATGATTTCCTCAATCATGTATTCATAATCGTACTCAAACCCCAATGAATTTTTAATCGGTAATCCACCACCAATATTTAATGAGTCAAGCTCTGGGCATACCTTTTTAAGCTCTCCATATACTTGAAGGCACTTCATGAGTTCATTCCAATAGTAAGAGCTATCTTTTATTCCTGTATTGATAAAGAAATGTAGCATTTTTAAGTTAAATCGCTTGTCTTCTTTTATTTCATTCAGGTAAAAGTTTTTAATGTCTTTGTAGCGAATACCGAGTCTAGAGGTGTAAAATTCAAATGATGGCTCTTCTTCTGAGGCAATGCGAATTCCTACATTACATGAATTGGTCATGTTTTCCTTGTAATATTCAATCTCTTTCATATTGTCTAGGATGGGCATAACGTTGAACCCCTGATTATTTAGCTCAACGATGTTTTCCAAATATAAAGGACGTTTATAGCCATTACAAATAATGTATCGATCCTTCGATAGAGCCCCATTTCGATTAAGTTCATTAACGATTTCAATGTCGTAAGCTGATGAAGTTTCAATGTGGGTATCGTGCTTCAAGACTTCGTCTAACACAAAAGAAAAGTGAGAACTTTTAGTGCAGTAACAATAAGTGTATTTACCTTTGTAGTTACATTTTGCCATTGCTACATTAAACCATCGGATGGCTTTATTGATTTGTGAGCCAATCTTTGGTAAATAAGTTAACTTTAAAGGCGTTCCGTATTGTTTAATAATATCTGTAAGGCAGATATCATGGAAATACAGCTCGTTGTCGATTACTTCGAATCCTTCCTGAGGGAAGTCAAACGTTTGTTCAATGAGGTTTTTATAGGTATTGTTCATGTGGCTTGTAGAATGTAATTAACTTTCTTGTGGGTTCATTCAAGTAAAGTAACTAAGTTAGTTGGTGTTTATTTGATTGTACTTGGTTAAGTAAAGTTAATAAGATTTGTAGTTGGTTGATTTGTTTTATTGCCAACACGTAGAAAATAATGTTTAATTAAACTGAACAAAAAATGCAAAAGGTAAAGTTGTTGGAAATTAAGTCTGAAATCGCTGCAGGCACACGCGGAGCTAGCTTAGGAAGTGAGGCGCTAAGGATTGCATCATTAAATAAGAAAAGTAGTTATTTTTCTGATTATCCCTTGGAGTTAATTGGTGATCGAAATGATTTGTTATGGTCTCCTGTAACAACTCCATCTGCTATTCGAATTGAAGGATTGGTAGAGGTTTATCAAAATGTAAGTGAGTCAGTTTCTAAGGTTTTGACAGGAGGTAACTACCCTCTAGTGCTGGCTGCAGATCATGGTAGCGCAGGAGGAACTATTGCAGGAATCAAGAAAGCTTACCCTGATAAGCGATTGGGTGTGGTTTGGATTGACGCGCACGGCGATTTGCATTCTCCATATACTTCACCTACAGGAAATATGCACGGAATGCCGCTTGCGACTGCGCTTGGGGTTAATAATGAGGAGTGTCAAGTAAATGAAGTGAAAGATTTAACTCTCCAGAAGTGGGACGAATTAAAGACTATGGGTGGTATGTCGCCTAAAATTCTACCATGCGATTTGGTGTTTTTTGGTGTAAGAGATACAGAAGAGCCAGAAGACTTTTTGATGAAGAAACATGGCATTAAGAATTATACAGTTGCAGAAACTCGTCAAATGGGTATTTCAGCTGCCGTAAATGCTGCGCTAGATAAACTAGCCGATTGTGATATTATTTATGTCTCTTTTGATGTGGACTCCATGGACCCTGATGTGGTGAGTTATGGAACCGGAACACCAGTAAAAGATGGATTTAAACCCGATGAGGCTCAAGAAATGATTCGTCTTTTAATCGCTTCTAAGAAAGTAGTGACCTTCGAAATGGTAGAGATTAACCCTACACTCGATAATAAATGCAACAAAATGGCAGAGACTGCCTTTGATATATTAGAACAAACTACTCGAGTAATCGAGGATAACCTATAGTGAATTGAATACATTAGAAAATATACTATACCAAGCAACAGCAAAAGCGATTAAGTCGTTGTATGCCGTTGATGCAGATAATAAATTAGTTCAGCTTCAGAAAACGCGAAAAGACTTTGATGGAGACATAACCCTAGTGGTATTTCCACTTTTAAGGACGTCAAAAAAGTCACCGGAACTAACAGCGGAAGAGATTGGTAATTGGATGACATCAAATGAACCAATGGTTAGTGGTTTTAATGTAGTGAAAGGGTTCTTGAACTTAGAAGTGAACCCTACCTATTGGATTGATTTTTTAAATAAAACCACTCAAGCTGAAAACTTTGGGTTTGCACCGACGAATTCGGCAAGTCCCATTATGGTAGAGTATTCTTCACCGAATACCAACAAACCACTGCACCTAGGTCATTTAAGAAATAACTTTTTGGGTTATTCTGTAAGTGAACTACTCAAGGCAAATGGTCATAAAGTAACTAAGGTGCAAATCATCAACGACAGAGGAATTCACATCTGTAAGTCGATGGTGGCATGGGAGAAATTTGGAAATGGAGAAACACCTGAATCTACAGGCCTAAAAGGCGATAAATTGGTCGGAAACTATTATGTGAAGTTCGATCAAGTTTATAAAGCGCAAATAGCTGAATTGATCGCTGACGGAAAAGAAGAAGAGGAGGCAAAGAAGGCTGCTCCAATCTTATTGGAGGCACAAGAAATGCTTATCAAGTGGGAGAATAATGACCCTGCAGTTCGTGCACTTTGGGAAAAAATGAATAGTTGGGTGTATGATGGATTCGAATCGACCTACAAAACAATGGGTGTTGATTTCGACAAACTCTATTATGAATCTGATACTTTTTTACTCGGTAAGGAGGAAGTGCTTAAGGGGTTGAAAGAAGGTAAAGTATTTACCAAAGACAATGGTTCGGTTTGGATTGATTTAACCAATCAAGGGTTGGACAATAAATTGCTTTTAAGAGGAGACGGAACTTCTGTGTATATGACACAAGACATCGGTACCGCTATCATCCGACATGAAGAATTTGCATGTGAAAAATACTTGTATGTAGTCGGAAATGAGCAAGATTATCACTTTCAGGTATTGGGTAAAGTGTTACAAGAGTTTGGTCACGATTGGGCCAAGGGAATACAGCACCTTTCATACGGAATGGTAGATTTGCCAACAGGAAAGATGAAAAGTCGAGAAGGTACAGTGGTGGATGCGGATGACTTAATGCTAGAAATGAAAACTACGGCTCAAGAAATTTCAGAGGAGCTGGGCAAATTGGAAGACTTAAGTCAAGAAGCGAAAGATAAGCTATACCATCAAATCGGAATGGGTGCTTTAAAATATTACATTCTAAAAGTTGATCCCAAAAAACGCATGCTGTTTGACCCGAAAGAGTCAGTAGATTTTGCAGGAAATACTGGGCCCTTCATTCAATATACCTATGCGCGAATTCAGTCCATCTTGCGAAAAGCAGGAGCTGTTTCTGTAGATTTTGAAGCGGTAGATGCGTTGACACCGCAAGAGGTTGAATTGATCAAGTGGATACACGATTTTCCTGAAACAGTAGCGCTAGCAGGAGAAAACTATAGCCCTGCAGTTATTGCGAATTACACCTATGATTTGGTGAAATTATACAACTCATTTTACCAAAATGTATCAATTTTCAATGAGGAAAATGAAGAGCTGAAGCAGATGCGGGTGAAATTATCGGCTACGGTTGGTGATATCATCAAACGGTCAATGCAGATACTTGGAATAGCAGTGCCTGAGCAGATGTGATTGAAGAAGAATGAAATTTTATAAACATCAGCAGAATTGTTAATTTTGCAACCTATTAAAAGAAGAAAAAAACATGTTTGATAATTTATCGGATAAGCTTGACAGAGCCTTTAAGGTCTTAAAAGGACAAGGACAAATTTCAGAAGTAAACGTTGCAGAAACGTCAAAAGAAATTAGAAGGGCACTTTTAGATGCGGATGTTAACTATAAAATAGCCAAGAGTTTTGCAGATAGCGTAAAGGAAAAGGCACTGGGGCAAGACGTATTGACTTCGGTTTCTCCTGGGCAATTGTTTACGAAAATTACTCATGATCAGTTAGCCGAGTTAATGGGTGGTGACTCCACAGACATTAACCTAAAGGGAAGTCCTGCGGTAATACTAATTGCAGGATTACAAGGTTCTGGAAAGACTACTTTTTCAGGAAAGCTGTCTAACTTCTTAAAAAAGAAAAAAGGAAAGAACCCAATGTTGGTTGCTGCCGATGTGTATCGTCCTGCGGCGATCGATCAGTTGCATGTATTGGGTGAGCAAATCAATACCGAAGTATATTCTGATAAAGAAAATAAGAATCCGGTTGATATCGCGAAAGCAGGTATTAATCATGCGAAAAGCAAAGGCTACGATGTGGTTATCATTGATACCGCCGGTCGTTTAGCAGTAGATGAGCAAATGATGAATGAAATTGCTGCTGTAAAGCAAGCAATTAATCCTTCTGAGATTTTATTTGTAGTAGATTCAATGACTGGGCAAGATGCAGTCAATACGGCTAAATCCTTTAACGATCGATTGGATTTTGACGGTGTAGTACTGACTAAACTCGATGGAGACACGCGAGGTGGAGCTGCACTTTCTATTCGTTCAGTAGTAGACAAGCCCATCAAATTTGTAGGTACAGGTGAGAAAATGGAAGCTTTGGATATTTTTTATCCAAAGCGAATGGCGGATAGGATTCTCGGAATGGGAGATGTTGTTTCTTTAGTAGAGAGAGCTCAGGAGCAATATGATGAAGAGAAAGCAAGAAAGCTTCATAAAAAAATTGCGAAGAATCAATTTGATTTTAATGACTTCCTCGATCAAATTTCTCAGATCAAAAAAATGGGAAATATGAAAGACTTAATGGGGATGATTCCTGGAGTTGGAAAAGCAATGAAGGATGTTGATATTGATGATGATGCGTTTAAACACATCGAAGCAATGATTCACTCGATGACCCCAACAGAGCGAGAAAATCCTAAGTTGATTGATGGAAGTAGAAGAAAAAGAATTGCTGCAGGTAGTGGAACTTCTGTACAGGAACTAAACAAATTACTGAAGCAGTTTGATGAAACCAGCAAAATGATGCGCATGATGGGGAATAAGCAAAATATGGCTAAGATGATGCGCAACATGCCTAAAATGCCAGGAAGACCTTAATCGAAATAAACTCATAGATCGAATGCAACTGATAGACGGAAAAAAAACAGCAACCATTATAAAAGAAGAAGTTGCAGCAGAGATTGCAGCATTGAAAGAAAAGGGGGCTAAAATTCCTCATCTTGTAGCTGTTTTGGTTGGAAGCAATGGGGCAAGTATTACCTATGTGAATGCTAAAATAGAAGCTTGCCGAAAAGTCGGAATGCATTCTTCAATCGTTCGATTAAATGATACTGTTTCCGAAAAGGAATTATTGGAGAAAGTAACGGAGCTCAACGAAGACGATGATGTTGATGGGTTTATCGTACAGCTTCCATTACCAAAGCACATTAGCGAGAAGAAAGTGACCGAAGCCATTTCCCCAACGAAAGATGTAGATGGTTTTCACCCTTCCAATATCGGTAAAATGATGCTGAACTTACCAACCTTCTTACCTGCGACTCCTTATGGTATTGTGCAATTAATGGAGCGTTACAATATTGAAACTACCGGTAAGCATTGTGTGGTTGTTGGTAGAAGTGCTATCGTAGGAACCCCTGTAGCGAACTTAATGTCACGAAACTCTTATCCCGGCAATTGTACGGTAACTCTTACACACAGTAGGACCGTTAACTTGGCTGAAATCACGCGCTCTGCAGACATTTTAATCGTTGCATTAGGTAAACCTGAGTTTGTAACGGAAGATATGGTAAAAGAAGGTGTAGTTGTTTTTGATGTGGGGATTACCAGAAAAGCAGACAAAACGAAAAAGTCAGGGTATAAGCTTTACGGAGATGTGAAGTTTGATGAGGTGGCTGATAAAGCATCTTTTATCACTCCTGTTCCGGGTGGTGTAGGCCCAATGACCATTGTTTCTTTATTGAAGAATACCATATTAGCTGCTAAAGGGAAGGTATAATTCTGTTATACAAGATTATACAATGAATTAATTTCTCCAATTGTTAAATATAGCAATGAGCTACTATTCGTATTAGCTGCCTTAATTAATGTGCTTAAATTGCTGCATCAAGGCAAAAATATAGACTAATATGTTTTATCAAAGTAGCTCTTTCTATATTGATCAGAAAAAAGTAAAACCTTAGCTCACTAAAAAACTATTGATTTGATCTTCTGAGAATCGGTTTCGTACTTTTTCAAAGTACTCATGCTCTTCTTTTCGAATGTGTTTTTTGATGAGTAAGCTTAATACATTAATCACTTCAAGTGCTTCGGTAGCACCTTCTACTTCTTCTAATTGGTTGCAGAGCTCTAAAATAGCGGTATGCTCTTCCGATAATTCATTGGCCATATCATCTAGACTCCTGGATACACCTGAGGTTTTCTTGAAAAAGGACTCTTGCGTCTTAAAGTTTTCAATGATGGTACTGATTTCAATAGCAGCCAAATCTCTTGATTCTAATAGTCTTAGATGCTTGTGGTGTTGTTCGAATAAGATATTGAGTTGATTCATGGAGATATAAATTTTAAGTTAAATATACACTATTGTTGTGGCAGAATGGTGTATTGCTTATTTTTATTGAGAATTAATTGATTAAAATGGCCGCAACGGAATCAAAGCTTTGGTACTTAGAACAGATGAATCTGTTTAAAAATTTATCGGAAGATGAGATGCGAACGATCGATCAACGATCCGTTATGCACTCAGCCGATAAAAACCAGTACATCTATTTCCCGCAAGAACCTTCAAAGGTGATTTATTTTTTGAAGCGAGGGCGTGTGAAGATCGGCACGTATTCGGAAGATGGAAAAGAGATCCTTAAAACGATTCTTTACCCAGGTGAAGTGTTTGGAGAAATGGGAATAATAGGGGAAAGTAAACGCAAAGACTTCGCCATAGCAATGGACAAGGACACAAGGCTATGCACACTAAGTGTCGAAGAAATGAAGGAGATTATGAGTAGTAATCCAGCTTTAAGCTTGGGAGTAACTACCATGATAGGAGAGAAGCTTCGAAAAATGGAAATGAAGCTAGAGTCAGTTATTTTTAAAGATGCTCGAACCCGAATTATTGATTTGATCAAAGAGATGGGCCAAGATTATGGACAGAGAGTAGGAGAGGAGACCTTAATTAAACACAACTTGACTCACCAAGATATCGCCAATTTAACAGCTACCTCAAGACAAACGGTTACTACAGTGCTTAATGAGCTTAAAGAGATGGATCTGATTTATATGGAACGAAACCGATTCTTAGTTAGAGATCTAAACGCACTATAATGAGCTATACTTTATATACAGGAAATAATTGCACACAATGTAAAGCCGTGATTGATTTTTTGATTGCTCAAGGTGTTTCTTATGAAGAAGTGAATATAGATGAGGGAGATAAAAAACCACCTGTAAAACTCTTTATTTTTCCGGCTTTGTTTAAAAATAATACCCTTATTGCTTATGGTGTTGATATTATTGATGCGTTAAAAAAGTAGTATTATTTCATTGATTATACTTGTTTTGGCTTTTTTTATATAAATAGTTTCACCTGTTTACCCAACTATTGTTTAATTGATTTCGTTCTTTATTCAAATCAATAAAACAATAGAATTATGAAAAAATTTACTTATTTAATTGCCTTCTTTTTAACTGTTGCATACAGCAGTATTCAGGCACAAAATTGTCAAGCAGAATTTCAATATTGGACTTCTGGGCTGACAGTTCAATTTATGGATTCAACTTTTAGTACCACAGGAACTCATAGCTACAGTTGGAGTTTCGGAGATGGTGGATCATCTACCTTATCAAACCCTGGTCATACGTATAATCAAGGTGGAACATATGCTGTTCGATTGATGATTCAGGATAGTCTTTGTTTTGATTCGATTGTAAAATTAGTGACGGTGACTAATCCTAACCCACCTGCATGTACAGCGAGCTTTACAGTTGTCAAGGACTCAGCTAGTCAATTTGCAGTGACTTTATATAATACCTCTAGCACGGCCAGCTCTCATCAATATTCATGGGATTTTGGTGATGGAAACTTCGGACAAGGTCGCTATCCAACTCATCAGTATAATAGCTTTGGCTCTTATGTTGTATGTCTTAAAATTACAGATACACTGTTAAATTGTATCACTACTTATTGCGATACTGTCGGAATGGATTCATTAGGAAACCTAAAGTCAGCTTCTGGATTTTCTTTAACAGTTAGAAATCCAATTGTGGTAGGAGTTGATGAGAATGAAATAACAGAGGCGATTTCAGTTTATCCAAACCCTGCGGTTAATCAGGTATCTCTTGATTTAACTACTGTAGATCAAGTTTCAACAGTTAGAATCGTGGATATTACGGGAAGTGTCGTATTTCAAGATAACAATGTTTTCGGAGGAGCTATTAGAGAAATTAATGTAGCCAACTTTAAAAATGGTTTGTATTTTATTCAAATACAGAATGGTGATAATACACAGGTTAAAAAACTAGTTAAAACCAATTAGTAAGTTTAGTTTTTTATAAAAAAGAGAGGGGAAGGCGATACGCCTTTCCCTTTTTTTATTACTCAAGTTTGAACTATAATTATTCCCTACATTACCCAACTTTCCGCTTATTAAATACGTCATAATTTTATGAAAAGAAAGATATACTTTTTGTTGTTCGCAATTTTTCTAGGTGCGAATACCTTAAGCGCACAAAACTGTCAAGCTGACTTTCAATATTGGACTTCAGGTTTAACAGCCCAGTTTATGGATTCCACTTTTAGTTCATCAGGTAACCATACCTATGATTGGGATTTTGGCGATGGTGGATCTTCTACCTTATCAAACCCTGGACATACCTATAA
>CBFHZL010000101.1:0-9555 GCA_965660325.1 uncultured Acidiluteibacter sp. | reverse complement strand
GTGATTCTAAACGGTGATATCATCGATATATGGCAATTTAAAAAAAGCTATTTTCCTAAAGCACACATGCAAGTCATCAAGCAAATAGCCAATTGGATGACCAAAGGGGTAAAGATTTACTACGTTACTGGTAATCATGATGAAATGCTTCGAAAGTTTGTTGGCTTCAAAATGGGAAGCCTCAAAATTGTCAATAAAGTTGTACTTAAGCTAGATGGTAAAAAAGCATGGTTTTTTCACGGAGATGTATTTGATGTAACCATGCAGCACAGTAAATGGTTAGCAAAGTTAGGCGCTAACGGTTATGATCTATTGATTATCCTCAACCGAATTGCCAATCAGCTTTCTGTAAAGCTTGGGAGAGGGAAAATATCGCTCTCAAAACGCATTAAAAATAGTGTGAAAAGTGCGGTTAAATTCATTAACGATTTTGAAACAGTAGCCGCTGACATCGCGATTATGAATCAGTACGATTATGTGGTTTGTGGACACATTCATCAGCCTGAGATGCGGGAAATTGAAAACGATGAGGGTAAAGTGATGTACCTCAACTCTGGTGATTGGATTGAAAACCTTACTGCATTAGAGTATCATAATGGGGAATGGAGTATTTATAAGTATGAGGATGAGCATTATGGTTCGGATAGTTTGCAAGTGACTAATGATGAGGATTTCAACAATAAAGAGTTGTTCGCCAAATTGGTTGCAGAGTTTAAAGTTTTGGAGTTAACAAAATCCTAATCCCATGAAAATATTATACGCCATACAAGGAACAGGAAACGGACATTTAAGCAGGGCTCGAGAGATTATTCCGTATTTGCAAAAGAAGGGAGATCTCGACCTATTGGTGAGTGGTATTCAAAGCGATATTCCACTGCCATACGATGTGAAGTATGTGTATAAGGGAATGAGTTTTATTTTTGGTAAAAAGGGTGGAATCGACTATATGAATACATACATGAAGAATCATGTCAACCGATTCATTAAAGAAGTGAAAAGTTTACCGATAGAGCAGTATGATATAATTATCAACGACTTTGAGCCGATTTCGGCATGGGCAGCTCATTTTAAAAAGAAACATTGCATTAGTTTAAGTAATCAATGTGCAGTGTTGGCCGACGAGGCACCAAAACCAAAAAAGGAAGATACTCTAGGGAAATTTATGCTGAATAACTATGCTCCTACCACAGCGGCTTATGGGTTTCATTTTCAAAAATATGCCGATAATATTTATACACCAATAGTTCGGCAAGAAGTGCGCGATCTAGAGGTTTCTGATTTGGGGCATTATACCGTTTACCTTCCTGCATATAGTGATGAGCGTATCATCGAAAAGCTGTCTTTACTACCAGATATCCACTTCCAAGTGTTCACCAAACATGGCAAAAAGACACAGCAAATAAAGAATATTTCAATACAACCAATAAATAATGAAGCATTTTTAGAAAGCATGGCTTCTTGCTCGGGAGTGCTTTGTGCCGCAGGTTTTGGAACGCCTACTGAGGCACTTTTTTTAGGAAAAAAGTTAATGGTTATTCCAATGAAGGCGCAATACGAACAGCAGTGTAATGCTGCCGCTTTAAAAAAAATGGGTGTGCCCGTAATTAAGCACTTGCGCAAAAAGTACTTACCACAACTCGTCGAATGGCTGCTAAATGACGACGTGGTAAAGGTTGATTACCCCAATCAAACCGAAGAAATTGTGGACACTATTATTCAAAAGGAGTACCTGAAGCAGTCGTCTTACCTGGACTATATACTGCCCAATCAATTAAAAGTAGGAGCATAAAAGCAATGTCAGATTACAAGTTCTCAAATGACTTCCACTGGGGAGTATCTACCTCTGCATTTCAAATAGAAGGAGCGCATGATAAAGACGGAAAAGGACCTTCCATTTGGGATGAGTTTACCCAAAAAAAGAAAGCCATTTCGGACAATCACCACGCCCAAGTAGCTTGTGATTTTTACCATAAATACGAGCAAGATATCGAGTTGATTAGCGATCTTAGTATTCCAAACTTCCGATTTTCCATTTCATGGGCGCGTATTTTTCCTGATGGCTATGGAAGAGTTAATCAAAAAGGAGTAGCTTATTACAATCGAATAATAGACGATTGTATTAAGCGAGGTATAGAGCCATGGGTAACTTTATATCATTGGGATTTGCCGCAAAATATTCAAAAGCGCGGCGGATGGACAAACCGTCGAATCGTTGACTGGTTTTATGACTTCGCCGCATTTTGTGCCAGCCACTTTGGCGATCGGGTTAAACGATGGATGGTTTTAAATGAGCCAATGGTATTTACTGGAGCGGGCTACTTTTTAGGTATTCACGCACCCGGTAAACGAGGGCTGAAGAATTTTATCCCTGCAGTTCATCATGCAGTACTTTGTCAGGCTGAAGGCGCTCGAGTCATCAAAGAACTGCAGCCCGATAGTAAGGTAGGAACTACTTTTTCGTGCAGCCTGATAGAGCCATTTCGACAAGACAACGATAAAGATATAAGAGCAGCTAGCCGTGTAGATGCTTTGACCAATCGGCTATTTTTAGAGCCTTCTTTGGGTTTAGGCTATCCTACAGAGGATTTGCCTTTTCTTAAGCGAATTGAGAAATACATGCGAAAGGGAGATCAAAAACGAATGCAATTTGATTTTGATTTTATTGGGATTCAAAACTACACGAGAGAGATTATAAAGCATTCTACATTTACGCCTTACATACAAGCAAAATTAATTGAATCAAAAAAGCGAAACGTTCCTACAACTGAAATGGGATGGGAGGTGTATCCCAAATCTCTTTATGCTATGGCTAAAAAATTCTCCGCTTATTCGGCCGTCAAAGAAGTCATTATTACTGAAAATGGTGCAGCTTTTCCTGACAAAATGGAAAACGGTCAAATTTACGATAAGTCTCGCGTTGACTACATTTCTCAAAACTTAAAGCATCTACAGACAGCACATGCGGAGACAAAAAAAGTGAATGGTTATTTCGTTTGGTCGTTGCTCGATAATTTTGAGTGGGCCGAAGGATATCATCCGCGTTTCGGATTGATACACGTAGATTATAAAACGTTAGAGCGAACTCCAAAATACTCCGCATTATGGTATAAGAAAACCATTGATGCACATTTTAAGTCCCTCAATGGTTTTTCTGTTAATAAATTGTCACTTATGCAATCAGAAGGTTGATAGTGATTTCTCTTCTATATTTCCATTTGGTTTGAAATACATGATTTGAAACCGACCATCCTTACTAACTTTAATTTCGTAAAACAGATCCTCGCCTGTATTCTCCGTAACATGTGCTTCTTCTACGTTCCAATACTTATATTCTGTTTTTTCAAAGCCATTCAATACTTTCTCGGGCAATTCATTTGGGTAAATCAACTGTTTGCGTTCTTCTATTATTCCTCCTGAGGGATTAATAAGAACTTTATAAATTCGATCATCTTTGACCCACTCTGCTTGGTAATTTTTTTCAATCATCCACCACTTTTTAATGGTAGCTTCTGGGTATGCCTGTTCAAATGCTACAGCTGTTTTTTCGGGCACATCTGTAATGGAAATCACACGCGCTGATCCAGATTGTGCGACCAAAGTGGTCGTGGGAATAAGTAAAATTAGTATAAAGATTATTTTTTTTAATTTGATTTTCATGACATTATAAATTTGTTTCATACATAGAAGAAACATTTGTGCCAAAATGCGTGTCTTTGAAATATAGGTAACATGCTGAATAATTTGCCGCACTAACTGAGGACTTTTGGAAATATATTGTGAACAAAAACACACAACCTCGACCAAAAGAAAAACCAAAAAGGTTGTAGTGGCGCTTTGGCACAATTTTGATACAATTAATGAAAACTCGAGATATGAACTTAGAACAACCCAGAGTAGACAATCGTCTGCAGTTATTTCCCCACAACCAGGGGTGGGCAATTTTCGATGAGAACACTTACCGATTTTCAGATGTATTTATCGACTTCGCACATGCTTTGCGTTTGGCAAAACAAATTGCATTAGAAAACCAAGCAACACTCATGGTTAGAGACCATGAGGGAGAAGTCATATTAAAAACTGCATATAGTTAGTGTTTTTTCATAGTTTATAGTTTGATTAGTAAAAGCGGAAAAGGCTAGCCCAGGAATTAGGGTTAGCCTTTTCATTTTACTTAAAGTCGCTCAACATTAAAGCAGTTCATTCGCGATATTGGCCAATTCAGAACGTTCTCCTTTTTCTAAGGTAATATGCGCAAATAGCTTATTGCCTTTTAGCCGATCGGTGAGGTACGAAAGTCCATTACTTTGCTCGTCGAGGTAGGGTGTATCAATCTGATGGACATCACCTGTGAAAATAATCTTGGTGTTTTCACCTGCTCTAGTAATAATGGTTTTTACTTCATGCGGGGTTAGGTTCTGCGCCTCGTCTACTATAAATATCACATCAGACAAGCTTCTTCCTCGTATGTAAGCGAGTGGTGTAATGATTATTTTTTCACTGCTTTGCATTTCCGTGATTTGCTTGTAGCGCTTATCAGCTTCATCAAATTGGTTTTTGATGAATTTTAAATTGTCAAAAAGAGGTTCCATATAAGGGCCAATTTTGTCTTTTATGTCTCCTGGTAAAAAGCCCAAATCCTTATTGCTTAGCGGTACAATGGGTCGTGCTAAAATAATTTGTTTGAAATTTCTCTTTTGCTCAATCGCAGCAGCCAATGCCAAAAGTGTTTTTCCTGTTCCGGCTACTCCTTGAAGTGTTACTAATTTAATATCTGGATTGAGAAGGGCATGAAGCGCAAAGGCTTGTTCTGCATTTTTTGGCTTGATACCAAATGCATGGTCTTTTTCTACGCGTTCAACCTGATCTAAAATAGGGTTATAGAATGCCAAACAACTGGCTTTGCCATTTTTTAAAATGTAAAAATGGTTGTTGATAATGTGCTCTTTTAAAGTAGAAAATTCTGTCAGGTGTCCCTTTTCGTATATTGTTTTGATTAGCTCACTGTCTAAATTTTCGATGAGCATACGGCCGCTAAATAGTGAGCCTAGATCTTTTACCTTGCCGGTTTCATAATCTTCAGCGGAAATATTTAGCGCTTTTGCCTTTAATCGTAGATTAATGTCTTTAGTGACCAAAATAATGCTTGCATCTTTTTCTGTTTGCTGCAGGTTGAGTGCCGTATTTAATATTTTATGATCAGCTTTTTTATCGCCAAATACCTTCTCAGCATCTACTAGTAGATTTTGTGTAGACATAAAAATTTTAAATCGAGCTTTTTTGCCTTCAGCTAGCGGTATCCAATCTTGCAGCGTGTGATTGGCACTTAACCGGTCAATAATTCTTGTAAACTCTCGTGCTTCATAATTTTTATTGTCGTTTCCCTTTTTAAAATTGTCCAACTCTTCCAATACTGTAATTGGAATGACAACATCATTTTCTTCAAAGTTGTGAATGGCATTATGATCATGGATGATGACTGAGGTGTCTAAAACATAAATCTTTTTTTGTTTGCCTTTCTTTGCAGATTTTGCTCGTGTTGTCTTTTTGGGAATTTCTTTAGAGGTGCGCGCCATAGTGCTTCGTTTTTCCTTTAAAGGTAAGTTCAAAGCAGCCTAATAATCAGGAGAAATCGGTAAAGAAATAAACCGTTTGCTATTGAAAAGTATAATTGGTTTCTTGTGCTGGTTCAACGAATAGATTGCTTATCTTCGTTGTTCGCCTAAAAAGTTTTGGTCGTATTCTCGATAATGATAGGCGTTGCTCCAGTCCTCTTATTCACATATTTTAATCCTGCTTCTCCTGCCACTTTCAATTGCTTCGGATGTTCCTTAAATTGTTTAGCAATGTTGATTAATTCATGGCCATTCTTAATGCTGAATCCTGCTTTTAATTCAATTAAATCTTTTGCTTCCTGGAATTTGGAATAATTCGGCCCGAAAACCACAGGAATGCCATAGCTGACAGCTTCTAAGGTGTTATGAATTCCACTTCCAAATCCTCCACCGATATAGGCCCAGTCGGCATACCGGTAAATGGACGATAGTAAGCCAATACTGTCAACAATAAGCACAGCTTGATTGAATTCATTTTCCGAATACAAACCTGCTCTATTGCCAAATAATTCTTTGATACTATTTATATGGTTGGCATTAATCTCATGTGGTGCGATTACTACTTTAGTTTCGGGGAACTGATCTAATACTTGAAGCAAAAGTTCTTCATCTTTAGGCCATGTGCTGCCTGCTACTATGGTAGGCTTGCTTTGGCAAAACGTTGCTATACTGGGTATTTCTGATGAGTTAACAACCAACTCCTTTACTCTGTCAAACCGAGTATCTCCGCATACGGTGTAGTTATTTAATCCGATGGATTGAAGTAAATCTGCAGAATCGGCATTTTGCAAAAAGAAATGGGTGAAAGCAGAAAGTTGAGATCGAAACCAGCCACCATACCACTTAAAAAAGTGCTGATTGTCTCTAAAAATCCCTGAAATGAGGTAAGTGTCAATGTGGTTCGACTTTAATTCATTTAAATAATTGAACCAGAATTCATACTTTACAAAGTATGCTTGAGTTGGTTTCAGTAAATGAATGAATTTTTTAGCGTTGCTTGGAGTATCGGCAGGAAGGTAACATACCAAATCTACAACGTCATAGTTTTTTCTAATCTCAAATCCTGATGGCGAAAAGAAAGTAAGTGCAATGTAGGCTTTCGGCTTTTGTTTTCTGTAGGCTTCTATTACCGGTCGTCCTTGTTCAAATTCTCCTAATGAAGCGCAGTGAAACCATACAGTAGATTTGTCTTGTGGAAGTTGATTTGCAAATCGGTTTTCCCATGCTTGTCGACCATTGATCCATTTTTTTGCTTTGCTACTAAAAGCTGAGGCAAGGAGTATGATAAGCCGATAAATGCGAATGCTGAGCGTGTATAGGGTTCGCATAGCAATTAGTAGTAATAAAATTCTTTTGTAGCTCGCTTGTAAAAAGGAATTACCCAACCAAATTTCACCCCATAAAGAGCATCTGTTCTGGTTTCGTTATCCTCTTGTTGGAGGTCATAATTATAACCTCGTCTATTTTGTGTAATGGCTTGTATGCCTTCGATTCCCACAAAAAAGTTAATCAATCGCGTTTTGCCAAAATATTGATAGCCGATAAACTGATTAAAGGAAATTCCGTTAGATAGTCGATCGTAGCCTTTTTCCATTTCCTTGGTGAGTTGTAAAACTTCTCCATCTCGGTAATCGAGGTTTACCCGATGTTGCAAAAATCCTACTCCGGCCGTAATTAAAAGGCCTGAGTTTTTATTTTTCCCATTAAAATTAAACAGTTTACCACCATAGAAATGAAAGTTAAAACCCCTTTGCTCCTGAATGATTCCTGTGATAACCCCATCCACTGTTACTACATCGCCTCGCTCATTGGTGAGTGACTGAAGAATGCTTGGCTCTTTGACTTTAGACCCAAAGTTCCCCTCAACTTTCAATCCGAATTGCCAATTACTCGCCGTTTTATAGCCAACTTCTCCGCCAATGGCGTTGGTGGTTCCAAATCGTTCTGCAAAATCATTAGCAGGAGTATAGATGCCAAAATTTAATTTTACAAAAGGTAAAGCCATGGCAGAATCCATATTCATTTGCGCGGCTACTTCCCTTGGCATTGATAGGAGAAGGACTGCAATAAAAAGCAAGTAAAATTTGGAGATAATATTTTTCATACTGCGAATTTACGAATAGTTTTATATGGCATTGATCGCTCAAAATTAACTATCTTCGCAACGCAATTTTTTAAGTTATCTTATGAATGATATTCAAATGGTTGACCTAAAAGGTCAATATCAAAAAATAAAAGATAAAGTGGATGAAGGAATTGCCGAGGTAATCAACTCTGCCGCTTTCATTAATGGACCACGCGTAAAGTCTTTTCAAGAAGATTTACAGCATTATTTGGGCTCTAAACACGTTATACCATGCGGGAATGGTACGGATGCATTGCAAATTGCAATGATGGCGCTTGGGTTAAAGCCCGGTGACGAAGTTATTACGACTACATTTACTTTTGTAGCTACTGCTGAGGTGATCGCTTTGCTAGGGCTTGTGCCGGTTTTGGTAGATGTTGACCCTGATACCTACAACATTTCTGTAGATTCCATGAAGGCGGCAATAACAGATAAAACACGCGCAATAGTGCCTGTGCATTTATATGGGCAGTGCTCCAATATGGAGGAGATTTTAAAAATTGCTGACGAGAAGTGTTTATTCGTTATCGAAGATACTGCTCAAGCAATTGGAGCTGATTATACTTACAGCGATGGAACGACTAAAAAGGCCGGAACAATGGGTATTATTGGTTGTACTTCATTCTTCCCTTCAAAAAATTTAGGTTGTTACGGTGATGGTGGTGCCATATACACGGATAATGACAAGTTAGCTGATAAAATTCGAATGATTGTGAATCACGGGATGAAGGTTCGTTACTATCATGATGAAATCGGAGTAAACTCTCGATTGGATAGTATTCAAGCTGCCGTGCTAGGAGTAAAGTTGAAGGAGCTAGATGGATACAACGCTGCTAGAAGATCAGCGGCAGATTATTACGATAAGGCTTTCGCAAGCTGTGATAAAATTATCACACCTAGTAGGGCTGATTATTCTACACATGTATTTCACCAATATACGATGCGTGTTGTAGGTGTCGACAGAAATGAATTACAGGCATATTTGTCGGAGCATAAGATACCGGCTATGATTTATTATCCTGTGCCATTGCACCAACAAAAAGCATATAAAGATGAGCGTTATAATGATGGAGACTTCCCTGTTTCAGAAATGCTCAGTAAAGAAGTGATATCACTACCAATGCATACGGAGCTATCAGAAGAGCAACTGCACTTCATTACTTCCAAAGTATTGGAATTTGTAAATAAATAAAAAAGAATTTATGAAAATAGCAGTTGTAGGAACTGGTTATGTAGGATTAGTAACCGGAACTTGTTTGGCTGAGACTGGTAACGATGTCATTTGTGTAGACATCGACGCAGCAAAAGTGGATAAAATGAAGAGTGGAATCGTTCCGATATACGAACCACACTTGGATGTATTATTCGAAAGAAATATCAAGCAAAAGCGATTGAAGTTTACTACCGACTTAGGTGCAGCAATCAAAGATGCCACGATCATATTTCTGGCATTGCCAACTCCTCCAGGAGAAGATGGTTCTGCAGACCTATCTTATGTTTTAGGTGTAGCCGACCAGCTAGGTAAAATGATTACCGATTACAAGGTAATTATAGATAAAAGCACCGTTCCTGTGGGTACAGCAGAAAAGGTGCATGCGGCAGTGGCTGCAAATGCTTCTGTTGAATTTGATATCGTATCTAACCCTGAATTTTTAAGAGAGGGTTTTGCAGTAGATGACTTCTTAAAGCCAGATCGAGTAGTTATCGGCACAGAGTCTGCAAGAGCTAGAAAAATTTTAGAAGAACTATATAAGCCTTACGTTCGACAAGGAAATCCTATCATTTTTATGGATGAGAAGTCGGCAGAATTAACTAAGT
>CBFHZL010000100.1:0-9692 GCA_965660325.1 uncultured Acidiluteibacter sp. | reverse complement strand
CGTTCTTGAAAGACGAAATAGGAAAACAGACTTGTAAAGAGCACAACGCCCATGTTATTAATCGGAAAAACAACCGAGCTTTCCATGTTTTCGTGAGCAAGCGCTTTGAATATAAAGACAATACTGAGGTAGTTGACACCACCTAAAATCATGCCTCCTAAGAGGGTTGCTTTTTTGATAGCTCGAACTTTATTATGGTTAAAGATTAAAATAACCCATCCGATTAGGGCAGCTGTAGCAAATAGTGTTGGAATAAAATACCCAATGCTGCTGCCTGCGGTAAAATGCTGTTGTTGAGTATGTTTTACAAAGGAATCTAATAAGCCGCTCAGCAAAAATAGCGATAGGGGCAAAACCCATTGCCGACTCAAATGCTCTACCTTCTCTTTTTTGGTGGCCCAATAGAGACCAAGAAGCGCGAGCACAATTCCTACAACTTTTTGAATGGTGATGGAATCGTTGTACAACGAAAATGCTACCATTACCGGAACGATTACTGCCATTTTATTGGCAACGGAGGCAACGGAGGCGCCTAATCGTTGTGCAGTAATTGCCATAAGATAAAAAGACCCAATAAAACTTCCTCCGAGGATCAATGCGTTTGGAATCCAGCTTTCTGCAAGAAGTGAAGGGAAGTGCAGCGGTTCATCGGATATGAAAAACCCTAGAAGTGCTGCCGCTGTATAATTGATGACAATAGCCAAAAAAGTATCTACCCGATAGGTGCTAAAGCTTCTAAACAGCACAAAAATCAAGGAAGCACATAAGATGCTGAGCAGTAGATAAATCATGGGTTGTTGTAGTAAATGCTTAGGGTGTCTGTGTCTATGAGAGAAGTAGTCGCAGGCCTTTGTGATAATTTCGGGGCAGCTAAACCACTCTCAAACTCTTTTTCAGCGGTTAATACGCGCGCTTCATCCCAGATGTTGGCTTCCATAAATTGCTGCAATGTTGCTTTGCCGCCTTCAATAATCACACTCTGAATGTTTTGCTCATACAGCACATTCAGAATTTCAGCGACTGATTTAACGGAGTTTACATTCTTATACTGAACATGATCTGCTGAGTTATTCTCAACTTCATTGATGATAATTGTTTTACTGGATCCATCAAAAATGGCCTTGTCTTTTTTTAATTGAAGTTGGGGATCAATAATAATTCGAATTGGGTTCTTACCATTTACTTCTCTGGTAGTCAAGCTAGGGTTGTCGTTTTTTACAGTGTTGTAGCCTACTAAAATAGCATCTTCCTCGGCTCTCCATTGGTGACTTAGTCTCTTAGATTCTGGTGTGGTTATCCAATAAGATTTGGTAGGAGAATGACTACGGTCGATATCCATGAATCCGTTATTGGTTTGTGCCCATTTTAAAATAACGTAAGGACGTTTTTTGGTGTGAAAAGTCAAAAAACGACGGTTTATAAATGCCGCCTCTTTATCTAGAATTCCTGTAATTACTTCTACACCATTATTTTTTAAATGTTCTATTCCGGTGCCATTTACAGCAGCAAATGGATCCACATTGGCAATCACAACTCTTGGTATCTGATGCTTAACAATTAAGTGGGAGCAAGGAGGTGTTTTACCAAAGTGATTGCAAGGCTCTAGACTCACATATATAGTTGACTCCTTCAGTAGAGCCATGTTATTAACCGAATTTACTGCATTAACTTCTGCATGCGGCCCGCCATACTGTTGGTGATATCCTTCGCCAATGATCTGATTGTTGTGCACAATTACTGCACCAACTAAAGGGTTAGGACTCACTGAACCCTTTCCTTTCTCAGCGAGTTCCAAGCATCTTGCCATGTATTTTTCGTGCAGATTCATGCCTTCAAAAGTAGTTTTTTTATTTACTTTTATCCCTTCAAACCGCCTACAATTGTGAAGATCTCGGATAATACTATACAAGCAGTTACTACTTATTTTAAGCAAGAATTAGGAGCTACCTTAGATCCTAATGAGCTAAAAATGACTTATCGGATTATGATGGAGCATTACTTTAGCTTATCTTCAACTGATTTGTTGATAAAGCGAGATCATCGGTTTACGGAATCTGAGCTAGTAAAGGTCATCCATTGCGTTAAGCGATTACAGAAGCAAGAACCTTTAGCACATATTTTAGGAGCCACCGAATTCTATGGACTGCCTTTCTTGGTCAATCAGCATACGTTGATACCACGGCCGGAAACAGAAGAGTTAGTTGATTGGGTCATCAATGATCATCGGGATGCAACTATCACGGTTTTAGAAATAGGTTCAGGATCTGGATGCATTCCCATTACTTTGAAAAAGTACTTGACCAATACGACTATTACTTCCGTGGATGTTTCTGAAGAGGCATTAAAATTAGCTCACGAAAATGCACAGCAGAATGGAGTAGAGGTAAACTTTTTGAAAGCGGATATTCTCACTGATTCGTTTGATGCTCATCAACAATGGGATATAATCGTTAGCAATCCTCCCTATATTGCACAAAAGGAATTTGATTCGATGGATAAAACTGTGACTAATTATGAGCCGCATTTAGCCTTATTTGTCAGTGATGATGATCCGTTGATTTTTTATCGAAAGATCGCAGAAGTTGGACTACAACATCTCAGTCAGGGTGGATCAATTTATGTAGAAATCAATCAATACCTCAGTGCACAAACAGTGTCCTTATTTCAATTAATAGGTTACAGCCAGGTAGTGTTACGACAAGATATCAATGGCAATGATCGGATGATCAAGGCACAAAAATAGGGATCACTTTACACCTCTAACTGCAGGTTCGATAAGTTTTTATAGATACCATTTTCGTTGTTCAATAATTCTTCATGTGTGCCTGATTCTACCAACTGACCTTCATTCAAAACCAATATTTTATCAGCTTTTCTGATGGTGCTTAGTCGGTGCGCAATCACGATAGAAGTTCTTCCTTTCATTAATGTTTCTAACGCTTCTTGCACTAATTTTTCTGATTCAGAGTCCAATGCGCTAGTGGCTTCATCTAGGATAAGAATAGATGGATTTTTAAGAATTGCACGAGCAATAGCAATTCGCTGACGCTGACCACCCGAAAGTTGAATTCCTCTTTCTCCGACGATGGTTTCGTACTTTTCAGGGAACCCTTCAATGAATAAATGTGCATTAGCTTGCTTTGCAGCTTCCATAATTTCGGCATCTGTAGCTCCAATTTTACCATAGCCTATGTTTTCTTTAATCGTTCCACCAAATAGTAATACATCTTGTGGCACAATAGACATATGAGCTCTTAACTCAGAAAGTGGGTAATCTTGGATGGCTTTTCCATCTATTTTAATGTCCCCGGCTGTTGGGTTATAGAATCGGAGTAGAAGGTTAGTAATGGTTGACTTTCCTGCTCCTGATGGACCTACGATAGCAATTTGCTCACCATGGCTTGCAGAGAAACTCACACCTTTTAATACTTCTACATCGTTACGACTTGGATAAGAGAAGTTGACTTGATCAAAAGAAACGTCTCCACTTACTCTTGACAACGAGGTTAATTGCTCATCGGCTATTTCTTCAGGTGTTTCGTCTAAGATTTCCATTAGGTTTTCAGTGGCTCCAATGGCTTTTTGTAATTGTGAATATAAGTCTGCTAGTCCACCCATAGAAGCTCCAACGAATACAGAATACAAGATGAAGGTGAATAGGTCTCCAATGCTTAATCCATTTTCGTTTACAAGGATTACACCATACCAAATCACTCCAACAATAGAACCAAATAGCGCAAAGATGATAAAGGAAGCAAACGCTCCTCTCCATTTCGCTCCTCTAAGTGATACCCCAACAATTTCGTTTGTTTTTTCGCGGTAACGCATATTTTCAAAGAATTCATTAGCAAAAGCTTTAACTGTCGTTATTCCTTGTAAAGTTTCTTCTACGATGGTGTTGGATTCAGCTACTTTTTCTTGGGCTTCTTTTGATAATTTTTTAATAAATCGACCAAAAATAATGGCAATTAAAATGACAACAGGTACCAAGCCCAACATTAGTAGAGTTAACTTAACTGAAATGTAACTCAAAAGGGCAATACCGATTAAAATGGTAAGTATCTGACGGATCAGCTCGGCAATGGTAGTTGTTAGTGTTTCTTGTAGAAGAGAAATGTCAGAGGCTATTCGGCTGTTTAATTCTCCCACCCTTCTTTCAGAAAAGAAATGCATCGGTAATTTAATCAGATGATTATAGGTGCTTTGACGTAAGTCGGCTAGCGTCTTTTGAGTAACGATAGCGAATAAGTATATTCGAAAGTAAGAGAATACTGCATTTGCAGCAAATACACCTAGTAATGCAATGGCAATGGAATTAATTTCCTTGAGCATTTCAGTGTTTGCAGAGTCTACTAGCTGACCTGTGAGGTATGGGAATACCATGGAGGTTACGCTAGAAAGCAATAAAAATACGAACCCTATTGCGAATGTAGTCTTGTAGGGCTTCACATATTTAAACAACCGCAACGACTTCTTTAAATCACTTTTGGTTATTTTCTTTTTGGGCGTGTCTGTTTGGTCTGCTTTTTTTCTTCTAAATCCTGCCATTCCTTTAATTTGGAGCAAAAGTAAGTATTATATAAATTTGCAGTCAAGTGAAGGGGAAAACAATTGATTTTTTGACAAAATAATTTTCATAAAATTTTATTAGTAGTTAAAAAAGTTCTACTTTTGCTCTCCGTTTGAGAAAACCCTCGGCGGACTTTAATAAGGGGCAACCCCATATATCGGACGCTACAAAATTAAAATACAAAGATGAAAAGGACTTATCAGCCATCAAGAAGAAAAAGAAAGAACAAGCACGGATTTAGAAGCAGAATGGCTAGTGCTAACGGAAGAAAAGTATTAGCAAGAAGAAGAGCAAAAGGTAGACATAACCTTACTGTTTCTAGCGAAAAGACATATAAAGACTAATTGAAGTAATTCGATAATTAAAGGTCTCAGTTTTTACTGAGACCTTTTTTTTGTGCTTAATTTTGATAAAAAGTCAAGTAGAATGATACGATTAGCAATAAATGGATTTGGAAGGATAGGTAGAATGGCTGCTCGAGTAGCGCAACAACATGAAGGTATTCAGTTGGTCGCTATAAATGATTTGGCAGATGTTGATACACTTGGTCATCTATTCAAGTACGATTCTGTTCATGGTCGTTTTAATGGTACAGTAGAAGTGCTTTCTGATGGATTGTTAATCAATGGAGTAAAGGCTCAGTTATATTCTGAGAAGTTGCCCAAAGATCTACCATGGAACGAGCTAGATATTGATGTTGTTATTGAGTCTACGGGCTTTTTTCGCACACGTGAAGATGCTAGTCAACACCTTACGGCAGGTGCAAAAAAAGTGATTATCTCGGCTCCTAGTAGTTCTGAGGATGTTGCAACAGTAGTCTTAGGTATTAATGATAAGGTTATCGCTGATCAAACTATATTGTCCAATGCTTCTTGTACCACTAATTCATTAGCACCTTTGGTAAAGATTTTAGATGATTTATGTGAAATTGAAAGTGGTTATATTACTACCGTTCATTCCTATACCGGAGATCAACGACTACACGATGCACCGCATAAAGATTTGAGGAGAGCAAGAGCAGCAGCAGTATCTATCGTCCCGACTACTACTGGAGCTGCCAAAGCCATCACCAAAATATTTCCTCGCTTAGAAGGTCAATTAGGTGGAGCTGGTGTTCGGGTTCCTGTTCCTGATGGTTCTTTAACTGACTTTACCTGTGTTGTAAAGCATCCCGAAAGTATAGAGGTTATAAATGCAGCTTTCAAAAAGGCTGCAGAAACTGACTTAAAGGGAATTTTAGAATATACTGAAGACCCCATTGTTTCCATCGATATCGTTGGTAGCCCTTACTCCTGCGTGTTTGATGCTCAATTGACTTCTGTTATTGGTAACCTCGTAAAAGTTGTGGGCTGGTATGATAATGAAATGGGCTACTCCAATCGAATCATTGAATTGGTGAAGCGAATTGGGTAAGGCTTTGCTCTCTATAACTGAATGATTAATGTTAATTCCTTCTATAGGATTTTGTTTGTAATACTTGTTTTGGGAGGTGTGCTTTTGATATAGAGTTTTGCCTTAGGAAAACAAACCTACTCGAAAAGTAAAAGCACCAAGAGCTTGGACGAAAAAATAGCCTTCAGCAATAGTTGAAGTGATATCGCAAGAAAACTATTTGGGTTTTATTGAGGAATAGCTTTTTTAGGCTCTCCGTAAGCTTTTAGCTCAAATTGTGTGCCATCAAACACACCATAAGAGTTGTAATTAATCCATTCACCAAGGTTGATGTAACGGCTATTTTCACCTACTTTTAAATCAAGTGGTAAATGTCGATGACCGAAGATAAAGAAATCAATGTGCTCCTTTTGGAGGAACTCTTTACTGTATATGGCTAGCCATTCGTTTTCTTCGCCGAGGTAAACTTCATCGGTTTCCCGATTAGCATTTCTACTTTTTTGTGACCAAAAGTTGGCCATCCCTATTCCTAAATTAGGATGTATGCGAGCAAATAGCCATTGGCAAACAGGATTAGCAAATACTTTTTTTATGAATTTATAGCCGTGATCGCCAGGACCCAATCCATCTCCGTGACCGATTAGAAATTCTTTTCCGTTAATGGTTCTTCGGATGGAATCGCGGTGAAGCGTAACCCCAAGTTCTTTTGGCAAATAATCGAACATCCACATATCGTGGTTGCCGATAAATAGTGTAATGGGAATACCACTATCGACAAGTTCAGCGATTTTGCCCTGAAGTCTCACAAAACCTTTTGGGATACTGTGCTTGTATTCAAACCAGAAGTCGAATAAATCGCCTACTAAGAATATTTCTGCTGCATCAGACTTTATCTCATCTAGCCATTTTACGATCAGTTTCTCTCGCTTGAGGCTCTCATCGTAGTTAGGCGCTCCCAAGTGAAAATCAGAAGCGAAATAGAACTTTTTACCTTCAGGTAATGTGGAAGATGAGGTCAAACTGTTAGTTAAAGATTTCGTCTAATTTACGACCTAATGCAGGTCCACGTAAATTTTTAGCAATAATTTTTCCTTCTTTATCTACTAAGATAGAAAAAGGAATGCCTTCAATCCCGAATTGTGGAACTACTGATGAATTCCAAAAACTCAAATCACTTACATGAGACCAATCTAAGTTGTCAGCTGCAATAGCATTTGTCCAGGCTGCTTTTTCTCTATCTAAAGAAACACCAAAAACAGTAAATCCTTGAGATTTGTATTTTTCATATTCTGCTACTATGTTAGGATTTTCCATGCGACATGGCTTGCACCAAGATGCCCAAAAATCAACTAAAACATATTGCCCCTTTAGAGAAGATAGTGCCATTTCGCCTCCCGCAGGAGTTGGTAATACTATGTCAGGTATGGGCTGACCAACCGCTAGCTTACTAAATCCATCAACTCGCTCAGAGAAAACTTTATAAGTTGGGTTTTCGGCATAATTTCCTTTTAATCCATCCCTTACCTTAATGTAGTAATCAGTAAAAGCGTCCTTGTCAAGCTGTTCTACGATAGCCATAGCGGCGTAGCTGCTTGAATTATTGTCTAAGAATCGTGTGATAAAATCTTGCTTTTTTACTTCAGATGCTTGATATTTTGCTCTGAAGGCAGTCATAATAGAATCTTTCTTCGGATGAGTTTGATAAGGACCAAATGCCTTATTCAAGCTATCTTGATAATTAAAGAAAACAAGCATTTCGTCATTAAATGCTTTTAGTACTTCTGCATCTTTAGAGCCAGTTATAGTATAGTCTCTATAGTTGTTTGCATCAAGTGATATATCGATTACCTCTTCCGGAGAACTGACAAAAAAAACAAAGCCTTGGTTGCTAAAATTGAGCCGATAAAATGACTTCTCATCGATGCTTCCATCAAAAGAAAAATTTCCTTGCGGGTCTACCGTCGAGGTGTCGATGGCTAGTATTTTACCTTCCGACAATTTTTCTAGTATGACTTGTGGCTGATTGTAGTTTTGAATATTTGCAGAAATATCATTTTCTGCGGCTTCTTCATTACTGCAAGATGATAATAATGCGATTGCTGATAATCCGATAATAACTGATTTCATCATTTTATTTTTCTAATGCTTCTCTTAGTAATTGATTGGTAATTTTTGGATCTGCCTTTCCTTTTGAAATTTTCATCACCTCTCCCATAAATAACCCAAGTAAATTTTTATTTCCTGCCTTGTAAGCAGTCACTTTGTCCGGGTATTTTTCGATTGCTTCTTGTATGAATCCTTCCAAAGAAGAAGAGTCAGAGTCTTGTATCCAATTGTTGGATTTTGCTATTTCTTCCGCTGAAAAATTAGGGTTCTTAACCATTTCAGGAAACACTTTTTGTGCGCCAATGGTATTGTTTATCTTGCCTGAATCAATCAATGCTATAAGGCCTGCGATTTGTGCAGGAGGTACAGTAAATTGTCCAATCGAAAGAGCATTCTCATTCAAATAAGACTTAATACTTCCCATTAGCCAATTTGCAGCACTCTTATAATTATCGGTATGCTTTATGATCTCTTCGTAGTATAAAGCAATTGCCTTGTCTTCTGTAATCAACTCAGCGTCATAATCGGACAACTTAAGTTGCTTGGTGTATTTTTCAATTAGTTCTGCTGGCAATTTTGGTAACATACTTTTTACATCATCAATATAGCCTTGCTCTACGTAAACAGCTTGTAAGTCCGGTTCTGGGAAATAACGATAATCGTGCGCCATTTCTTTGCTTCTCATAACAGAAGTCTTTCCTGAAACGGCGTCAAAGTTCATGGTTTGTTGTGTAATTTCTTCTCCACTTTCAACAGCTTCAATTTGACGCTTTATCTCATAGCTAATAGCACGAAAAACGTTTCGTATCGAGTTAAGATTTTTCGTTTCTGTTCGTTGGCCAAACTCTTTTGCCCCTTTTAAGCGGACTGAAACGTTGGCATCACATCGCATACTACCTTCTTCCATGTTTCCATCACAGATTTCTAAGTAGCGCACCAATTGGCGAACCTCTGTCAGGTAATTGTAGGCCTCTTGCGGTGTTCTTAAATCAGGCTCACTTACGATTTCTAATAATGGAACGCCTGCTCTGTTAAGATCAATGAGTGTTTTGAAAGGATCCATGTCGTGATTCGACTTACCTGAATCCTCTTCCATATGAATCCGTGTCAATCCTATTTTTTTAGGGTTGCCTGCATCATCTTTTATCATGATGTGGCCACCGGTGCAAATAGGCGTGGTATCTTGTGTGATTTGGTATCCTTTAGGTAAATCTGCATAGAAGTAATTCTTCCGAGCAAATTGATTTTCGTGGGTAATTTCACAGCCACATGCTAATCCTATCTTTACACCAAATTCCATTGCTTTGGTGTTAAAAGTGGGTAGTGTACCCGGATGACCCAACGATACAGGGCTTACATTGGTGTTTGGAGTAAGGCCAAACTCCGTAGAGTCTGCACAATACATCTTACTCTCTGTCATCAATTGAGCATGAATCTCTAGCCCAATAACAGCTTCGTACTTATCGTAAATTGATTCTTTTTCCATTGTGCTCAAAATTAGCAAAATTTTAAGCGAATGCACTTTTATTTCAAGCTGCTATCTACTGCTTTTAACTATTTTTATACGGGTTGATCCTTGCTCATTGTACAAGGTCAATAGATAAACTCCATTTTCTACATAATT
>CBFHZL010000099.1:0-10062 GCA_965660325.1 uncultured Acidiluteibacter sp. | reverse complement strand
ACTCCAAAACCAGCATCACATCTTTCCTTAGCTGCACGAGATGCAACATCTCTAGGCACTAAGTTACCAAATGATGGATATCTTCTTTCCAAGTAGTAATCTCTATCTTCTTCTTTAATATCTACTGCTTTCAACTTTCCTTCTCGAACAGCTTTAGCATCTTCTAATTTCTTAGGAACCCAAATACGTCCATCATTTCTTAATGATTCTGACATCAACGTCAGTTTGGACTGCTGTGTACCATGAACAGGAACACAAGTTGGGTGAATTTGTGTGTAACAAGGGTTAGCAAACAAAGCTCCTCTCTTGTGTACTTTCCATGAAGCAGTAACATTTGATCCCATTGCATTGGTAGACAAGAAAAATACGTTTCCATATCCACCTGAAGCAACTACTACAGCATGCGCTGAATGTCGCTCAATTTCTCCTGTTACTAGGTTCCGAGCAATAATCCCTCTAGCTTTACCATCTACAACTACTACATCGAGCATTTCGTGACGATTAAACATTTCGATTTTACCCTTTGCAATTTGTCTGTTCATTGCAGAATATGCTCCTAACAACAATTGCTGACCTGTTTGGCCTTTGGCGTAAAAAGTTCTTGAAACCAATACACCACCAAACGAACGGTTATCTAATAAACCACCATAATCACGAGCAAAAGGAACACCTTGGGCGACACATTGATCGATAATGTTGGCAGAAACCTCAGCTAAACGATAAACGTTTGCTTCTCTTGATCGGTAATCACCACCTTTAATGGTATCGTAAAATAATCGGTAAGTAGAATCACCATCACCTTGGTAGTTTTTTGCAGCGTTGATTCCACCTTGAGCAGCAATGGAGTGTGCTCTACGAGGAGAATCTTGGTAACAAAAAGCTTTTACATTGTAACCTAACTCGGCTAACGTTGCGGAAGCAGAACCCCCCGCCAAACCAGTTCCAACAACAATAACATCGATGTTTCTTTTGTTTGCTGGATTTACTAGGTTGATATTATTTTTGTAATTGGTCCATTTATCTTTTAATGGACCTTCGGGCACTTTACTATCTAATTTCATCTTTATATCTTTTTTATTGAATAATTACTTCTCTTACATGAAAAACATGTAGATAGGAATTAATGCAAATATTGCAGGAATTACGATTGCGTAAGCGTATCCTACTTTAGAAATTAATGGATTGTATTTTGGATGATTTAATCCTAATGATTGGAAGGCACTAGAAAAACCATGAACTAAGTGAAATCCTAAAGCTACCATTGCTAGTACATAAAATAACACTAAAATTGGGTTTGTAAAACTATCTACTACAATGGTGTATAGATCTTTCATCACAGGACCCATCTCAACTCCGTTTAAGGAAACTTGACCACTTTCTACCACCCCATTCATAACAGGAGTACCATCTTGTAAAAGTGGTGCTGTTCCTTCTTCGTTTAGCATATGAGGTGTAGTTCCAAACTTATACTCATACCAGAAGTTCTGCATGTGAACAACTATGTATACCAAAATGATGGTACCCAACACACCCATATTTCTAGATGACCAAATGGAATTCTTTTGTGGCTTGCTGTGTGCATACCCTTCAGGACGTGCCTTTCTATTGGCCATACTAATTACAATTCCATCGATGGCATGAAAAATAATACTGAGGTAAGTAACATAAGACAAAATCTTTACTGCAGGATTTGTCGTCATGAATACAGCGTACTCGTTAAATTGTAATTGACCAGCATAGCCAGTCATAAATAATTGCAAGTTACCTGCCAAGTGGCCGGTAAGAAAGAGTATCAAAAAGAGACCGGTAAACGCCATCCAATATTTCTTGACAATGTGCGATTTTAATAACCCTCGTGATTCGCTCATACGGAACTATATTTAAGTTAAATGTTAATTTTTAAAGCAGCAAAGGTAAATGCAATCCACCTTTTTACCAATTATCGTTTGCGTATTAATTTTATTTAGACACATTCTTAATAAGCCTATATTTTAAGGATAATGTCACTAGTGATAACAATCGATAGAAAGTTTGGTTTTTATGAATATTAGAGAAATATTTCATGGAATAATTGATGGTGGTAGGTGGCATGCTTACCTTTGTTTTATCACGAAAAAAAGACATTCATGAAATACTTACCGATCGATTCTAACCTATTTATTAAGAACAGAAAAAAGTTCGTACAGAAGCTAGAAAAAAATGCTATTGCTGTGCTGAATGCCAACGACATAATGCCAACAAATGCGGATGGTACAATGCCATTTCGACAAAACAATGATTTGTTCTACCTCTCTGGAGTAGATCAAGAGGAATCTATTTTGGTGTTATGCCCAGATTGCCCTAATCCTAAGCATCGAGAAGTATTGTTCTTGAAAAAAACCAGCCCCGAAATTGCCATCTGGGAAGGAGAGAAACTAACCAAAGAAACTGGATTTACCACTTCTGGCATTAAAACCATTTATTGGTTAGAAGATTTTGAGAAAGTATTTAAAACAATGGCTTTTGAAACTGAATACATATACCTTTCAGACAACGAACACTTAAGAGCTAGCAACCCAGTACAAACCAGAGATGATCGCTTTAGAGATTGGTGTAAGAAAGAATACCCACTTCATACGTACAAAAGAACTGCTCCAATTTTATCTTACTTAAGAAGTGTAAAGGAGCCAGAGGAAATTGAATTAATGAAAACAGCATGTAATATTACTGCAAAAGCTGTAAACCGCGTGTTGCAATTTACCAAGCCTGGAGTAATGGAGTTTGAAATACAAGCTGAATTGATGCATGAATTCCTAATCAACCGCTCCAGAGGGTTTGCTTACGAGCCGATTATCGCTTCAGGTTTTAATGCTTGTGTATTGCACTACATTGAAAATAACCAAGAATGCAAAGATGGAGACGTTATTTTAATGGATGTAGGCGCCGAGTATGGTAATTATGCAGCAGATTCGACAAGAGCTATTCCGGTGAATGGGAAATTTACTGCACGACAAAAAGAAGTGTATAATGCAGTTCTGGACGTAATGAAAGGTTGCGAATCTATATTAAAACCAGGTATCACTTTGCCTGATTATCATCAGCAAGTTGGACACATGATGGAGAAGCAATTAATAAAGCTTGGGTTGATTACCCAAGAAGACATTGATAACCAAGATCCAAATTGGCCGGCTTACAAAAAGTATTTTATGCATGGCACTTCCCACTACATCGGATTAGATGTTCACGATGTTGGTAGCTGGACGGACCCTATTGAAGTGGGCATGGTATTTACGATAGAACCCGGTATATACATCCGTGAGGAAAACCTAGGGATTCGATTAGAAAACGACTACTTGGTAACCAATGATGGATTAGAAAACTTGATGGCACACATACCAATCGAGGCTGACGATGTAGAAGCAGCGATGGCCAAATAATAGGTATTGATATATTGAATTGGGGAGCATACTTTTATGCTCCCTATTTTTATGAGCAAATTCTTCACATATCGAAATGCTAAAGTACATTACACCACAAAAGGGAAAGGTCCTTTGGTGATGCTGCTGCATGGGTTTCTAGAAGATGTGACCATTTGGAAAGGGCTAGTCAATTATTTGTCTAAAAACTACCAAGTAGTGTGTATCGACCTACCCGGACACGGTAAATCTGAATGTATGGGATATGTGCATACTATGGAATTGATGGCACATGTAGCTTTGGAGACAATGAAGCAGGTCAACAAACGAAAGTGTCATCTCATTGGACACTCCATGGGCGGCTATGCTGCATTGGCTTTTGCCGAGCAATACCCTGACAAAGTACTATCGCTGAGTTTGGTTTGCAGTAATGCACGAGCAGACAAACCAGAAAAAAAACTTGACCGGACCCGTGCCATACAATTAGTAAAAACAAAGAAAAATGCATTTGTAGAGCTTGCTATTCCGCCACTATTCCACACCGAAACGCAACCACACAAAAGAGCCATAAACACTACAAAAAAAATTGCTCATCGCACAAGCATACAAGGAACTATTGCAGCTATTTCAGGAATGAGAGATCGTTTTGAACGAGAAATTGTACTAAAGTTTGCCCCTTATCCAGTATTAATCATCGCAGGAGAAATGGATAAAATAATTCCTTTACCTTGGTTAGAGGAGCAAGCAAACGTTGCGGAAAACTGTCAACTAGAAATTCTTAAAAATGTAGGACATATGCCGTTTTACGAGACGCCACTTTTATTTGAAAGTATTGTTAAACGTTTTTTAGATAAGATCTAAACTTGAATCCTTTCTTTGTGAACTTTGCCAGAATCGATGATGTAAAATACATACACACCGGAAGGCAACTCTGAAACATCAATTTCATCAGCATCAGCTAATTTACCAGACATTAAAATCGAACCACTTAAATCACAAACATCAAACAATGCATCATCTGATTCATAAGAATAATGAACTGTAATAGTCGAATCCGAAACACTGGTTAAATGTGTTTGGTGGTGAGCTTGTTTGGTTTGGTTAGAATCCACGAGTAAACTTTATAAGGTATAAAACTACGTAAAATATTACATACAAAGAGGTTATAGGTATTAACTATTCGACAAATACGGCATTTTCACCAACCGAGTAAAGAAAAAAACAGACAAAGTAGTATTAATAACAGTTAAGTGGGTTGTATTCTTAATTTTTTGTTAGAATACAACATTAGCCTAAGCAAAATGTTACTTTTGAACTTCAAACGAACAGCAACAAAATGGCAGCAACAGGCAACTCTAATCGTATTTATGTAAATAGCTTAACACAATTTAATCGTGTAAAAAGCAGAGAAGTGACTATTGGAGAAATTCCATTAGGCGGAGATAACCCGATTCGAATACAGTCGATGACGACTACCGATACAATGGATACCGAAAAGACTGTTGCACAATCTATTCGTATGATTGAAGCGGGCTGCGAGTACGTTAGAATTACAGCGCCAAGCAAAAAAGAAGCGGAAAATCTAAAAGCTATTAAAGATGCATTGCGAGCCAAAGGATACCAAACACCATTGGTAGCTGACATTCACTTTACACCAAATGCAGCAGAAATAGCTGCCAAAATAGTGGAGAAGGTGCGCGTAAATCCAGGTAACTACGCCGACAAAAAGAAGTTTGAAAACATCGAGTACACCGACGATACGTATCAAAAGGAATTAGAACGTATTGAGCAGCGTTTTACGCCACTGGTAAAGATTTGCAAAGAAGAAGGAATTGCGATGCGAATAGGCACCAATCATGGTTCTCTATCCGACAGAATCCTTAGCCGATACGGAGATACGCCCATTGGTATGGTAGAATCTGCTTTGGAATTTTTGCGAATCTGCGAAAAGCACGACTTTAAAAATATTGTGCTTTCAATGAAAGCGAGCAATACCCAAGTGATGGTGCAAGCCTACCGATTGCTATTAATAAAAATGGGTGAAGAAGGAATGAATTATCCGCTTCACCTAGGTGTTACCGAAGCGGGCGATGGAGAAGATGGCAGAATTAAATCGGCTGTAGGAATAGGAACACTACTAGAAGATGGAATTGGTGATACCATACGAGTATCGCTTACCGAAGAGCCCGAAGCAGAAATACCTGTAGCGAGAGCATTGGCAGAGCGCTATGAAAACAGAAAAGAACACAAGCCAATTCCTCCGATTGGGATAAACCCAATCAACCCATATGAATATAACCGCAGACATAGCAAGGAAGTTGTCAATATTGGTGGTAAGCATCACCCTGTGGTTTTTGGCGACCTAAGTGGTAGAGATAAAATTACAGCAGCTAGCTTATTCCCTTTTGGATATAATTATGCGGTAGATTTAGATAAGTACGGAATTTCTGATGCTGCTTGCGACTACATTTTCATTGGCAACAATACAGTTGACTTTGAAATACCAGGTACACTTGGATTGGTAACTCCGGCAAATAATTGGCAAAAACAGACAGACAAGCCTAGACTTTACCCTTTGTTTAGCGTGGACGATTATTTAGACACCGACTTTCACTCTCCTCAGTTGAATTTTATTCAAGCGCGAATAGAGGAACTTTCTGAATTATTTTTAGAAACAATTGAAAGTGACCCAACGGCAGTTTTAGTAATAGAAACTGACAATGAGCACGGAATGGCTGAGCAGCGCCGAATGTTTATCGAATTAATCACCAACGAATGCTCTTCGCCTGTGATTATCAAACGAAGCTACGCTGATCTTACGGACGATAAATTCCAACTATACGCTGCTACCGACTTAGGGGCATTACTCATTGATGGGCTTGGTGACGGTGTTTGGATTGATGCAACCAACTGTGGATCAAAACAATTTATCAATTCAACTTCATTCGGTATTCTACAAGCTACCCGAACTCGAATTTCCAAAACAGAATATATTTCTTGCCCTTCGTGCGGAAGAACCTTGTTTGATTTACAAGAAACAACCGCCAAGATTAGAGCCAAAACCAATCATTTGAAAGGGGTTAAAATTGGTATCATGGGATGCATCGTAAATGGCCCAGGAGAAATGGCTGATGCTGATTATGGTTATGTTGGAACTGGTCCAGGTAAAATCACACTATACAAAGAGAAAGAAGTAGTGCGCAAAAATGTTCCAGAATTAGAAGCAGTAGATGCGTTGATTGACTTGATTAAGCAGCACGGAGATTGGGTGGAAATATAATGTAGCAATTTTGACTCTAGCCTCCAATTGATCAGTACCCAATCATTGAATCAGTCAATTTTGAATAATAGAAAATAGGAATTGCGGAGCAATTTTAGTTAACCATTTATAATTATGGTTATAAGAATTACATCTCTTCTCCATCTTCAAATTTAACCTTTCCGTCTTTTTCATCCGAAAGCAATTTGTCGACCTCTTCCAGTTGTTCATAAAAAGCGACTCCGTATTTAGCCGTTAAAGGACCTTTGAGGAATCGAAATACTTTTACATCTAACTTTCCGCCACATTCACAGGCCGGTTTGCAAATATCCCATTGATGGTAATTCAATGACTGATGGTATTTTAGCTTTCCTATTCGAATTGGGTAAAGACTGCATGACTCGGGTTTTTTCCAAGTCGTTAAACCTTGATTAAAGCCTTCTTCTAATCCACATTTTGCCGTTCCATTTGCATCGAAAATAGTGTAAGCACACTCTTTCTCATTCACCAATGGAGTAACGTATTCACCATCGAAATCTACCACAAAAGGTCCGTCCTTCTCTATGGCTTCAATCCCTTCAGGGCGCAATAGATGTTTCACCTGCTCGTAAGCTTCCGTTATTTTATCCACTTCATCAGCTTCTACTGGTGCGCCAGAATCCCCTTCTACACAGCAGGCGCCCTTGCAAGCGTTTAAATCACACACAAATTTCTTTTCAAAAAGCTCTTCCGAGAGCAGGATGTCATCTACCATTATCATGTGGCAAATTTAATAATAAAAGCGAGGTAACTTTCAAATTTCAACCCCTGATAAAATAGTAGAAATAAATGATCAGATCCCTCTAATTCCTTGGATAAATCGAGACAGGCTTACCTCAATCGGGATCAATTCGACTATCCAATTTATTAACCTCATAAATGAGATTAAAATTTTGGAGTCTCATTGAATTATCCATTACTTTTGCGCCATGGCAAATACGAATGAAGATCTATTTAAAAACATTATCGGTCATGCGAAAGAGTATGGTTATGTTTTTCAATCAAGTGAAATATACGATGGACTAAGCGCTGTTTATGACTATGGTCAGAATGGAGCAGAATTAAAGAAAAATTTGCGCGAATATTGGTGGAAAGCCATGGTGCAAATGCATGAGAATATTGTAGGAATTGACGCTGCAATCTTTATGCATCCAACCACTTGGAAGGCATCTGGGCACACCGATGCGTTTAACGATCCGTTGATTGACAACAAAACTTCTAAAAAGCGCTACCGTGCAGATGTGTTGATCGAGGATTGGGTAGAAAAGATCCGTCAGAAAATCAATAAGGAAGTGATCAAGGCTGAAAAACGTTTTGGCGACGCCTTTAATAAAGAAGAGTTTATCTCGACCAATCAGCGTGTGTTAGCCAATCAGGCTAAAATCGACGAAGTGGAAAATCGATTCAAAACAGCGATGGACAATGAAGATTTAGCTGATGTTCGTCAATTAATTATCGACTTAGAAATTGCTGATCCAATCAGTGGTTCTAAAGATTGGACAGATGTGCGACAGTTTAACTTGATGTTCTCTACAGAAATGGGTTCTACTGCTGAAGGTGCCAATAAGATTTATTTACGACCAGAAACGGCTCAAGGCATATTTGTCAACTTCTTAAACGTGCAAAAAACGGGAAGAATGAAAATTCCTTTCGGGATTGCACAAATTGGAAAAGCCTTTCGAAATGAAATCGTTGCTCGTCAATTTATCTTCAGAATGCGTGAATTTGAGCAGATGGAATTGCAATTTTTCGTTCGCCCAGGTGAAGAAATGAAGTGGTACGATTACTGGAAAGAAGAGCGAATCAAATGGCACAAAGCCATCGGTATCGCTCATGAAAACTACCGCTTTCACGATCATTTAAAAATGGCGCATTATGCCAATGCAGCGACGGATATTGAGTACAATTTTCCATTTGGATTTAAAGAACTAGAAGGCGTGCACTCTCGTACTGATTTCGATTTAAAGCAACATGAAATTCATTCAGGAAAGAAGCTCCAATATTTTGATCCTGAAATCAATGAAAGCTATGTGCCTTATGTGATTGAGACTTCTATTGGTTTAGATCGTTTATTTTTGAGCATCCTTTCTGATTCGTATAAAGAAGAGCAGTTAGAAGATGGGAATTCACGAACTGTGCTTAAAATTCCTGCGTTTTTAGCGCCTACAAAAGTGGCGGTATTACCATTGACGAAGAAAGATGGATTACCAGAAAAAGCGAGAGAAATCTTAGATGAGTTGAAGCTAGACATGACCTGCCAATACGATGAGAAAAATGCAATCGGAAAGCGATACAGAATTCATGATGCTAATGGAACTCCTTTTGCTGTTACAGTAGATCACCAAACATTGGAGGACAATACAGTAACCGTAAGGGATAGAGACACCATGCAGCAAGAGCGTATGCCGATTGCGGAATTGGCTGCATTTTTAGATCAAAAAGTAAATATGAAACATGTGTTGAGAAAGTAACATTCAACATGCTATTATTTGAAACGCCCTTTTGTTAGTTCAGAAGGGCGTTTTTTGTAGTCTCTTTATTAGCAAGCATATTATATGTTGTAAACTGACCGCTCTATGGAAAGCCAAGTTTGGATGCTTTTGAACGACTTACTTTAAACAAAGGATTTATTTAACTGGCTTAGCACATGACATATACATAGTGTTGGCATTAGTTTTTTTATAAAGCACAACAGAACCTGTGATAAGGTCGTGAATGGCAAGATGTTTCTTACTATTACCTACGGTAAATAAAGATATTATGCCTAGAAGAAACTTAACAATAAACCTAATAATGGCTTGCGGAAGATTTATTTTTTTCTCATAGTTATTCTCTTTTCTAATTATTAGGTTCATAGACATATGACCTAATGTAGAACCAAAAGCGCTAGTAAAGATTGGATCATACAGCCCAAATATAAATATGAAGGTGATTATTCTAATATTCTCTCCAACATTTCCAAAAAAAGAGAATGAGTAAGATGCAATAAACATAAAACCCACAATAATAAAAGAGTCAACTACCGCAGCTTTAACTCTATCAGATACTCCTGGATATTTGATATCAACATCTACAATTCCTTTAGTCATGGTTCTTTATAATTAATGCCAACGCCCATGTAAGATTTGTTGGGCATTTGATAAAGATACACTTTCAGTTTAGTGCTCAGCAATAACTGGTTACAGTTTTGTAAACTATCAAACATTACGAAATCTGGAAACAGATTTTGCGTTATATCAAAAGGAAGCTAAACTTTCTTAACCTGCTTGTGCCCAATGAATTTTACATGATGTTAGCGGCAGTATTTATATTCTGTTTAGTTTTTTCATTTCTACTTTTAGAAGTGCCATAGTTATTGGTTTAAATACT
>CBFHZL010000098.1:0-10108 GCA_965660325.1 uncultured Acidiluteibacter sp. | reverse complement strand
ATACAACTAGTTTTTTCAATTTTAGGGCTATTTTGATGGTCTTATTCAGTAAAAGTTATTTTCTATTGCATCCATTAATGCTTACTTTTACGGGCTTATAAGATAAGAAAAATGCCAAAAAACAGAAAGCAATTAGAAGCACTAGATTATCATTCACAAGGGAAGCCTGGAAAGATTGAGGTTGTTCCTACAAAACCTTACAGTTCGCAGCGGGACTTATCCCTCGCATACTCCCCTGGAGTAGCCGAGCCTTGTAAAGCAATTGATAACGATAAGGAAGATGTATACAAATACACTGCTAAAGGAAATTTAGTGGCTGTTATTTCCAATGGTACAGCAGTTTTAGGTTTAGGGGATATAGGTCCCGAAGCATCAAAACCTGTTATGGAAGGTAAAGGATTGCTTTTTAAAATTTTCGCTGACATAGATGTGTTTGATATCGAGGTAGACCAAAAAGATGTAGATGGTTTTGTGAATACGGTCAAAGCTATAGCACCTACTTTTGGTGGAATAAATTTGGAGGATATTAAAGCTCCTGAGTGCTTCGAAATTGAGAGAAGACTTAAAGAAGAATTGGACATTCCAATTATGCACGATGATCAGCATGGGACTGCAATTATTACTGCTGCAGCATTGCTGAATGCTTTGGAGTTGGCCGATAAAAAGATTGACGAGATAAAGGTGGTTGTGAATGGAGCAGGAGCTTCTGCCATGGCTTGCGTAAAGCTATACTTTTCATTGGGAGTAAAGCCTGAAAATTTGGTCATGTGTGACAGTAAAGGCGTTATTCGGTCTGATCGTGAAGAACTTTCAGAGTCCAAAAGAAAATTTGCCACCGATAGGGATTTAGAAACACTTGCTGATGCCATGAAAGAGGCGGACATGTTTTTGGGATTGAGTAAAGGAGATGTAGTGGATAAGGCGATGGTAAAATCTATGGGAGATAATCCTATTGTATTTGCACTAGCAAATCCTGATCCTGAGATTTCATATAAAGAAGCAATTAGTGCCCGAAAGGATATTATTATGGCTACAGGCCGATCAGACCATCCTAATCAAGTGAATAATGTATTAGGGTTTCCATTTATTTTTAGAGGAGCGTTAGATGTAAGAGCTACAGCTATCAACGAAGAAATGAAACTTGCTGCAGTTAAGGCTATCGCTGAGCTTGCTAAGGAGTCAGTTCCAGAGGTTGTCAATCAGGCTTACGGAACACGAAACTTGGTTTTTGGTAGAGATTTCTTTATTCCTAAACCTTTAGACCCTAGACTAATCCTTTCTGTGGCACCTGCAGTGGCTAAAGCAGCTATGGAGTCTGGTGTCGCTAGAAATCCCATTAAGGATTGGGATGCATACGAAGCAGAATTGAGTCGAAGGTTGGGTCTTGATAATAAGTTGATTAGAAATTTAACTGAACGTGCGATTCAAAGTCCAAAGCGAGTAGTGTTTGCAGAAGCAGATACCTACAAAGTGTTGAAGGCTGCACAAATCGTAAAAGATGAGGGAATTGCTATCCCGATTTTATTGGGAAATATTGATCGTATTAGTCGACTAATTGAAGACAACAATCTTGATTTATCAGATGCCAAGATTATTGATCCGAAGGCACATGATCAAGAAGAAATAAGAAATAAATATGGTGAATTGTTATATGCCAAAAGACATCGTAAAGGGTTAACGCAATACGAATCTACTCACAAGATGAGAGATAGAAACTACTATGGTGCAATGATGGTTGAAGCCGGTGAAGCTGATGCATTCATTTCAGGTATTACTCGAAATTACCCCGAAACCATTAAGCCTGCACTGCAGTCTATCGGAACAGAGGATGGGGTAAATAAGATTGCAGGTATGTATATCGTTAACACCAAGAAAGGGCCATTATTCTTTGCTGATACCACCATCAATGTCAACCCTTCTGCTCAGGACTTAGTTGATATTGCAGTGCTAACTGCTAAAGCAGTTTCAAGGTTTAAAATTAAACCACGTATTGCTATGCTTTCATTTTCCAACTTTGGATCGTCTGACTATGAGGAGGCTAAGAAAGTTAGTAAGGCTGTGGAAGTACTTCATCGAGAACATCCTGAAATTATTGTTGATGGTGAGGTTCAGGCTAATTTTGCAATGAATAAGGATTTATTAAATGAGCAGTTTCCGTTCAGCACATTGGCAAATAAGAACGCGAACGTTTTAATATTTCCAAATCTATCTGCAGGAAATATTGCTTATAAGCTGATTCAAGAGGTGTCAGATAGTGAAGCTGTTGGGCCTATTTTGTTAGGAATGAAAAAGCCTGTTCACATTTTACAATTAGGCTGTAATGTTAGAGAAATAGTAAATATGGTAACCATTGCTGTAGTGGATGCTGAAACAAGGAAAAACTAATGATAGCGCATATCAATGGAAGATTAACGGAAAAGACACCAACGTATGTTGTGATTGATTGCAATGGCGTTGGTTATCATATTCTTATTTCTCTTCATACTTATTCTTTACTATCAGATAGCGAAGATTGTAAGTTGATTACTCATTTGGCAGTCCGTGAGGATGCACAGTTGCTTTACGGTTTTAAAGAGGAGAGTGAGCGGGCATTGTTTCGCTTGTTAATTACCGTATCAGGAGTCGGATCATCTACTGCACTGATGATTTTATCTTCATTGTCTCCCAATGAAACACGTCAAGCGATTTTGTCTAATGACATAAATGCCTTAAAGGGGGTAAAAGGGATAGGCGCGAAAACAGCTCAGCGAATAGTAATTGATTTAAAGGATAAATTGGCGAAAGATAGTCTGGAGTCAGATTTTTCTTTAGGTATAGACAATACGATAAAGGAAGAAGCGTTATCTGCACTGGTTATGCTTGGATTTAATAAAGTGCAAGCAGAAAAGTCAATTGGTAAGATATTGAAATCATCACCTGATTTGACTGTAGAAGAAGTAATAAAACAAGTGCTGAAGAGTATCTAGAATTGGAATAATCAATTGAGAATTAATTTAAAGTATACAGTTCGTTCGCTTGCAGCGATGGCGTTGTGTGGGATATTCTACGATTCTATCGGAGCTTATGACGCCACGGCACCTGAAGAATATACTGAGGATTATTGGGAAAGTCCGATAAGCCCTGAAGGGTATGACATGTCGCCACCTATTATTCCACCAGACTCTACCGATGAAGACTCCATTGATCTCATTTATCCGTTTAATGATAACAGTGGAGACCCATTTACAAATGATAAGAGTCCGCTTTATTTAAAAACACCAGGAAATGTTTCTTCAGGATTTGAGTATGACCCGGAAACTGGGCAGTATAATTATTACGAGCGCCTAGGAGATCGCTACTACCGCAGTCCCACCTATATGAGTTTGGAAGATTATGCAAACTATGATGCGGCAAAACGCATGAAAGAATATTGGAGTACCAAGTCAGAAACGGAGGATTTGGAACGCTCGGAAGGTTTTCGCCCTCAACTTCAAGTAAAAGGTGAATTGTTTGATCGAATTTTTGGAGGAAATACCATCGATATTCGACCACAAGGGTCAGCTGAACTTTCTTTTGGAGTAAATGTGTCTAGAAGAGAAAATCCAGTACTTCCTGAACGCCAAAGAAGAACAAGTACATTTGATTTTCAACAACGAATACAATTAAATGTAATTGGGAATATTGGCGATAAGCTAAAACTTCAAACAAGCTACAACACGGAGGCAACTTTTGACTTCGAAAACCAAATGAAGCTAGAATACACCGGCTACGAAGATGAAATTATTCAAAAAATCGAGGCAGGAAACGTTTCATTGCCGTTACAAAGCACGTTAATCAATGGTAGTCAAACATTATTTGGTGTAAAAACAGAATTGCAATTCGGTCGATTACGTGTAACCTCAATTTTCTCACAAGAAAAAGGAGAACGAAAATCCATCGAAGTAAAAGGAGGAGCACAAACTCAGACCTTTGAAAAGTCTGCAGCTGAATATGAGCCTAATAAGCACTTTTTCTTATCTCATTTTTTTAGAAACAGTTATGAAGAGGCACTTCAAGAACCACCACGTGTAAACTCAAGAATTCAGATCACCGATGTAGAAATATATGTAACGAATAATCAAGGGGCTTTTAATAATACGAAAAATATCATTGCATTCACTGATTTGGCAGAGCACGATAGTATCTCTAATACCCGATTAGTTAATCCTTCTATGGACACCATAGTCCCTTCAAATAGTGCTAATAGCTTATATAGTAGTGTTAATGGAGGGTTGCAAGGCTCGCAGCAAATTCGAGATTTTAACAACGCAGATTTGCCTCTTTCTGCTGCAGGTTTTCAGATAGGAACTGATTATGAGCGTTTGCAGAACGCAGTGCTGCTTAATCCATCTGAATATACCGTAAATAGAGCGCTAGGATATGTTTCTTTAAACAGAACACTTAATCCACAAGACATATTAGCTGTCTCATATCGATACACCTACAATGGTCGAGTGTACCAAGTGGGGGACTTATCAACAGACGGAATAGATGGGCAAGATGCATTATTTTTAAAATTATTGAAAGGTTCTATCATTGATACGGAGCTTCCAATGTGGGATTTAATGATGAAAAATGTATACTCACTAGATGCGTTTAACATCAATAGCCAAGATTTTCGATTTGAAATATGGTACCTAAATGCAGAAAGTGGAGTAGAAATCCCTTATGTTCCTGCTGGTAATATTGATCGTGTTCCATTGCTGAATGTAATGGATTTAGACCGGATGACCATCAATAATGCTGGAACAGAGAAAGGAGACGGCTTCTTTGATTTTATTCCGGGAATAACTATTAATGAGAAAAATGGTAGAGTTTATTTCCCTGTTCTGGAGCCATTTGGTTCTCATTTGCGTAAAGAGCTTGGGAATGACCCTCAATTGGGCGATAAGTATGCATTTGACTCCTTATATGCGACTACCCAGCCATTAGCAGAGCAAGATGCTACTCACAACCGATTTACATTTAAAGGAAGTTATCAATCCTCCTCTTCGTCTGAAATTTCATTAAATACCTTTAACATCCCTCAAGGGTCTGTAACCGTAACTGCAGGTGGAGCGCCACTGGTGGAAAATCAAGATTATCAAGTAGATTACAACTTAGGAAGAATTACCATTTTAAATAAAGGAATACTCGAATCAGGAACACCCATTAAGATTTCTTTAGGAAGTAATTCGCTCTTCAATGTTCAAACAAAAACCTTATTGGGCTCGCGATTCGATTACCGTATATCAGAAGATGTAGCTGTAGGGGGTACGATCTTGAACTTAACAGAACGACCAATTACACGAAAAATTAACATTGGTGATGAACCCATTTCAAATACGGTAATTGGGTTAGATGGAACCTATCGAACAGAGTTGCCATTACTAACTAAATTAGCCGATAAGCTGCCGTTTTTTGATACCAAAGAGAAATCTATTTTTACTGTTCAGGGTGAATTTGCAAAGTTGATTCCTGGAAACTCTCGTGCAATAACAAAAGCTGGGGTTGCTTATATTGATGACTTTGAGGGATCCCAATCGATTATTGAAATTAGGAATGCCATTGCTTGGAAGCTGGCAAGTACACCGCAAGGACAGGATGACCTATTTCCTGAAGCTAATTTAAATGGGGATGTCGCTTACGGATTTAACCGTGCGAATTTAGCGTGGTATACGATTGACCCTTTATTTCATCGAAACGACAGTAGAACGCCCAGTCATATTGAAGGGTCAGCCTCTCAGTCCAATAATTATTCACGAGAAGTGTTACAAACGGAAGTGTTTCCAAGCAGAGAGCCTGAGCCAGGCCAAGTAAACAACATCCAAACACTTGATTTAGCTTTTTATCCTGAAGAGAGAGGTCCATTTAATTATGATGTTTCAGGTAGACCTGGCATTTCATCTGGATTGAATCAAAATGGTTCTTTAAGAAATCCTGCATCTCGATGGGGAGGTATTATGCGGGATATTCAAACCAGTGATTTTGAAGCGTCAAATGTAGAGTTCATTCAGTTTTGGATGATGGATCCATTCAGTGAGCAAGATGGTAACCCAAGCCAACGAGGTGGAGACTTGTATTTTAATATCGGTAGTATAAGTGAAGATATCTTGAAGGACGGTCGGCTAATGTTTGAGAATGGACTGCCTGCTGATGGAACAGATCAAAATACCTCGAATGTAATATGGGGCCGAATACCAACAGTGACGTATATTATTAATGCATTCGACAATAACCCAACTGCTCGAGATAATCAAGATTTAGGGTTAGATGGATTAGGAAATGCAGGGGAACGTCAAGCATTTAGCAATTATCTGAACCAACTGCAGAGCGTACTTGACGCCAATGCATTTAATGATTTTAATGCAGACCCCTCAAATGATGACTACCAGTATTATAGAGGTGCAGAATATGATAACTTAGAGTTGAGTATTCTTGATCGATATAAACGATTCAATGGAACTCAAGGGAACTCTCCTTCTCAATCCTCAAGTGGCAGCTTTTCAACTTCTTCTACCACCTTGCCTGACAATGAAGATTTAAATGGAAATTTTAGTCTAGATAGAACAGAGGCGTATTACCAGTATAAAGTTAATTTATCTCCACAAGCATTGCAGGAGGCAAATGTTGGAACCAATTATATCACCGATGTCTTGTCCAGCACTGTAAACGTAAATGGTGAAACAAAGCGTGTAAATTGGTATCAATTTAAAATTCCAATTCGCGAGCCCGATAAAGTGGTGGGAAGGATTAGAGATTTTAAGTCAATCCGTTTTATGAGAATGTTCTTAAAAGGATTTGATGAATCTGTGGTTGTGCGTTTTGCACAGCTAGGCCTTGTACGAGGAGAATGGAGGAAATATTCTAATGATCAACTCATTCCTGGTGATACTCACAGCGATGAGGAAGGAACAACAACTTTTAGTGTATCTGCAGTAAATGTGGAAGAGAACTCAAACAGAGTGCCAATTAATTATACTATACCGCCCGGTATTGAGCGGGAAGTTGATTTTGGCTCAACTAACTTAAGACAGATCAATGAGCAGTCGCTTGTATTGAATGTATGTAATCTAAATGACGGGTATACGCGTTCTGCATTTAGAGCATTGGACTTGGATATTCGACAGTACAAAAAGTTAAAGATGTATGCGCATGCTGAAGCCTCTGGTAATGAAAGTGGCTTACAAGATAATGATGTTGCTGTTGTACTTCGGCTAGGGATTGACTTTGAAGAAAATTACTACGAATATGAGGTGCCTCTGCAAGTAACGCCTTTTGGAACTACAAGCTCTAATGAAAACCTAATTTGGCCTGAATATAATAACATCGATTTAGAGTTCGACCGATTTCTAGAAGCAAAAAAGAATAGAAATTTACGATTGCTAGATCCCTCTTCAGGAGTAAGTATTTCCAGGCCTTATGCAGAATCGCATGCAGGTAAAAATACCATCCGGATAAAAGGTAACCCCAATTTAGCTGAGGTGAAGGTGATCATGATAGGTGTTAAAAATTTGAGAACAGGAGAGACGAGTTTTAATGATGATGGGCTTCCAAAGTGTGCAGAAGTGTGGGTAAACGAACTCCGTTTGTCTGATTTTGATAATGAAGGTGGATGGGCTGCGACAGCTAGAGCTACAGCGCAAGTAGCAGACTTAGGAACAGTTACTCTATCAGGGGCCATGAGTACCCCCGGGTGGGGAAGCCTAGAACAAAAGCTAAATGAAAGACAGCGGGAAACACGAATGGAGTACAATCTATCAACATCTGTTGAGTTAGGTAAATTACTTCCAGAAAAAACGAAGTTAAGTATACCGATGTACTTTGGTGTTTCAGAGAACATTATTAGACCTGAATACAATCCCTTAGATCCTGACCTTCAGCTCAATGACATTATACAGAACGATGATTTTTCCCAAGCTTATCGAGACTCTATTCGCAAGCAATCGGAAGACTACACCAAAACTAGGAGTATAAACTTTACGAATGTACGGCGCGAAAAGTCAGCGACAAATGAAGTGGCCACACCCTTTGATATTTCAAACTTTGCTGTATCTTATGCCTACACAGAAACTTTTAAGCGTGATATTAATACAGAGTATGATAATAGAAAAACTCACCGTGGAGGTCTGAATTATAACTTTACCGCTAAGCCACTTACTGTGGAGCCATTTAAAAATGTGGCATTTTTTAAACAGCGAAAAGCATTTACGCTGATTAGAGATTTTAATTTTAATTTATTTCCTACGCAGTATTCCTTTCAGACGCAAATCAACCGATCTTACAATTCTCGCCAAGTGCGTAACAATACTTCCTTTTTTGAGTTTGATCCTTTTTACCAGAAAACTTTTACATGGAGTAGAGTTTACTCGTTTAGATATAACATTACTAAGAGTTTAATCATGGATTTTAATGCCAATAATATGGCACAAATTGGTGAACCCGAGGGTAGGGTTGATAGTAAATACCGTGATGAATACAATGAATTTAAGAATGAAGTGTGGAATAATATACAGCGGTTTGGGGATAATACACAGTATGGCCAAAATTTAAACCTTACCTATTCATTGCCTTTTTCTAAGATCCCATATTTAGAGTGGATTTCAGCAAATGCTACCTACTCAGGAAGTTTTAATTGGGCACTAAATGGGGATATTGATGCAGATTCATTGGGAGCTACGATCAAAAACTCTGGTAATTATGCATTGAATGTGAACATGAATATGTCTTCCCTTTATAATAAGTTTGATTATTTGAAAGAGCTTAGTCGTCCAAAGAAAAAGAAAAAAGATATTGGCCGGTTAACTTTAGCTGATAAAACGTATCGTAAAAAAGTAGAAGCAGGAGAGATTGAAGATACTACAGATGAGGAGGGACCAAGCTTTTTTAGAGAATACATTATCGACAATTTCGGGCGTTTAGCCATGAGTTTAAAAACGGTATCGGGTAGCTATAATGTAACTGAGGGAACCGTTTTACCGAACTACAATAGAAATATGAATGTGTTGGGATTTGATGGCAACTTTAATGCTCCTGGTGCAGGTTTTGCCTTTGGTATGCAGGAGCCTGGAACGGATTACTTTGAGCGAGCGCTTAGAGAAGGGTGGACGCTAGAAGGTTCAGAATCGCTTTTCATATCAGGAAATTTTTCGAAAACCTATTCTGAGAACTTAAATTTGAGAGCCTCTTTTCAGCCTGTCAAAGATTTACGAATAGAGCTAACTGCTAATCGAACTTATTCGGAGAACACTACTCGATATTATATTTGGAATGATACCCTAACAGGAGGTCCTGGGTATGACTTTGGACCAACTCAGGTGAATGGAAGTTTCAGTATGAGTTTTATTAGTTGGAGAACCGCTTTCGTAAAAGATGATGATGAGGACTATACGAATGCTGTATTTGATGAATTTTTAGCGAATAGAAGTATTATTTCTCAACGATTAGGTGAGGAAGACCCTTATTCCACATTCGTGACAACCGATTCTTTGGGTACTGTTTATGCTGATGGATATAGTGGTACATCGCAAGAAGTTTTAATCAATTCGTTTATGGCTGCTTACAGCGGATCAAGCGCGAACTCATATAACTTGGGTGACTTTGTGAGTAAACTGCCGTTGCCAAACTGGAGTATCAATTATGATGGATTATCCAAATTAGATTTCTTTAAAAAGTATTTTAGAAGCTTTACCATTGGCCACCGTTATCGCTCAACATTTAATGTGGGTTCATTCACTACAAACCCATTTTTTGAAGAAGGGAATCCTGAAGGAAGACTTTTACAAGGAGACTTTATCCCACAGCGTCAAGTTGCTACCATTAGTATAAGCGAGCAGTTTAGTCCGCTGATGAATATAGACATGACATGGAATAACAGCTTGTTGACACGAATTGAATACAAGAAAGATAGGAATATGTCTCTAAGCTTGAACAATAATCAACTAACAGAAGTTAAAGGAACTGAAGTAGTGATTGGTGTAGGTTACCGATTAAAAAATGTACCATTTCCGATTGGGAAGTCAACAAAAAAGCGTGTGAGTGACCTAGATATGCGTGCTGATTTTTCAATTCGAAACAATAGGACTGTCATTCGTAAGATTGTAGAGAAACA
>CBFHZL010000097.1:0-10112 GCA_965660325.1 uncultured Acidiluteibacter sp. | reverse complement strand
TTCGGATATCCCTGTATCTTCTGTTGAGCCTTCAAAATAAAGGCTCGTCTCCATTAAAGGTGGAGGCCGACTTTTTTAGTTTTTCATATTTGGTTAAATTGGATTTCCCAAATTCTCAAAACTAAAAAAGCTCGATACTTTCGTATCGAGCCTTTATTTTGGGTGGAAGATGGGATTCGAACCCACGACCCTCGGCACCACAAACCGATGCTCTAACCAACTGAGCTACAACCACCATGTTGCTTATGTTTTAAAAGCATTTTGCATCGCTTTCCTAACGGACGGCAAATATAAAACTTTTTATTTTACTGCTTCATTTTTATCAATTAAAAATTCAATGAAATTTTATGGCAGGCCGTTAATTTGCTGCCGGCTTTTGGAATCCTTGAAATGTAGAATTCTTACCTTTGAGCCATGGAGCGTGTAGATAAAAAACTATTGTTGGTAGAGGGTATGACTTGCTCTAACTGCGCTATGGGAGTGGCCAAGCGACTAGAGAAACGAGGTCTTGCGGATGTGGATGTAAACTTCTCTACCGGTGAGGTCCGGTATGCTAATGATCCCGAGATTCAACAAGAAATTGTTGAGTCGGATATCAAATCCCTTGGATACCGAATCCTCGATGGGGCAGCAGGTAGTGGATCTTCTACTTTTTGGTCGATCGAACGTAAATTTTATATTTCCCTTTTCTTCTCAGTGCCGTTATTTAGTCACATGTTTATTCCATGGCATGTGCTGCATAATCCGTTGGTGCAACTGTTGCTATGCCTGCCGGTTTTTATTCTTGGCTTTTTACATTTCGGGAAAAGTGGCTTGGGTTCACTAAAGTCCGGTGTTCCAAATATGGATGTACTGATCTTTATCGGATCTACCGCAGCATTTGGTTATTCACTGTTTGGTATGATTTCGTATTGGGGTAGTCCTGAAGTGGCCAATTTTCTCTTTTTTGAGACGGCATCTACCATTATTACATTGGTCTTTCTTGGTAATCTAATTGAGCACAGATCGGTGAAGCAAACAACATCTGCCATTAGGGAGTTGAACGCATTGCAAGTTGATAAAGCTACTAAAGTGCTTCATACCAGTGGCCAAGAAGAGTTTGTGGAGGTGGATGCGAAAGACATCAAAGTGGGGGATGTATTGTTGGTAAAAAACGGCGATAAAATACCTACAGATGGTCAGGTGCGGTCTGGCAGCGCTAAGCTCGATGAATCGATGATTAGCGGTGAGTCCGAATGGATAGAAAAAAAACCTGGCGCTGAGGTAATCGGAGGAACTATAATACAGGATGGTGCTATTCAGATGACTGCGCTCAAAGTGGGACACCAAACTGTGCTTTCTCAAATTATTGAGCTGGTGAAAACGGCTCAGAGTCAAAAGCCATCCATTCAAAAGTTAGGTGATAAAGTGGCGGGGATTTTTGTGCCTGTAGTGGTTGGAATTGCTATCGTTACGTTTTTTATTTGGTATTTTGCCATAGGAATCGATTTTAAAATCGCCTTACTGAATGCCATTGCTGTGTTGGTGATTTCATGTCCTTGTGCCATGGGACTCGCCACTCCAACAGCTGTGATGGTGGGGATTAGTCGAGCGGCAAGAAATGGTATCTTGATCAAAGGTGGTCAAAGTCTTGAGTTGTTTGCTAAGGCTAAGCATGTAGTGTTTGACAAAACAGGAACCATCACCACCGGAGAGTTTTCTATCGATAAAATAGATATCTTTTCATCCGAAATTACCACAGAGGAAGTAACGTCTTTGTTGCTGAGTTTGGAATTGTATTCGTCCCACCCAATTGCCAAGTCGCTTGTAAAGCAATTAAAGGGAAAGACGAAAATGTTGTCTTTGTTGGAAATGAAGGAAGAAAAAGCACTTGGCATGAGTGGTAAAGATATGGAAGGTAATTTTTATCAATTAGGTTCTCATAAGCTGCTTGCGGAACCCTTAGATCAGGAATACAGTATTTATTTATTAAAGAATAAAGAAGCAATTGCTGGTATTCAATTAACCGATGAAATCCGGGAGGATGCAAAAGAAACCATGCAGTTATTCGCTCAAATAGGAATAAAGCCTATTATTCTTAGCGGCGACAAGGAGAGCAAGGTGCAACTACTGGCTGAAAAGCTGAACGTAGAGGCCTACTATGCAGAGCAATTACCTGAACAAAAGTTAGCAATTATCGAGCAGCTAAATCAGACAGGAGACACCATTATGGTTGGTGATGGAATTAATGATGCTCCTGCATTGGCCAAAGCCACAATCGGCGTAAGCCTGAGCTCAGCGACGCAAGTAGCCATTAATACGGCAGAAGTGGTGTTGTTGAATAAATCTTCTTTAAAAGCTGTTTGGGATGCATATTCGATTAGTCAGCATACGTACTTGACCATCAAGCAAAACTTGTTTTGGGCATTTGCTTATAATGTAGTGGCCATACCCATTGCTGCTATTGGCTTATTAAGTCCGATGGTGGCGGCTTTATCGATGGCTTTTTCAGATGTGATAGTAATTGGAAACTCCATTCGTTTGCGTTATAAAAAAATTAAACCATGAACAAACCGTTTGAAGGCCTGAAGGTAGTTGAGTTGGCAGCAGTCCTAGCAGGTCCTGCAGTCGGTAGTTTTTTTGCTGAGTTGGGTGCTGAGGTTCTAAAGATTGAAAATAAAACCACCCGCGGAGATGTTACCCGCTCTTGGCGATTGGAGAATGAATCCAAAGAAAATACTGTCTCGGCGTATTATGCCGCAGTTAATTATGGTAAAAAGGTAATGCTACTTGATCTTACCGACTCTGCTGACCATGCAGTGGTGATGGAGGAGATTAAACAAGCAGATATCCTAATCGCTAACTTCAAGAAAGGAGATGACGAAAAGTTCGGGTTCGATTATTCTACAGTGAAGCAAGTTAATCCTGCGCTAATTTTTGGTGCTATCACAGGATTTGGCGCAGACAGCGATAAGGTGGCTTTTGATGTAGTGTTGCAGGCTGAAACTGGGTTTATGTCAATGAACGGAAACAAGGGAGAGCCTCCAGTGAAAATGCCGGTAGCTTTTATTGACCTATTCGCTGCTCATCAGCTAAAAGAAGGTGTATTAGTCGCTTTGCTTAATCGATACAAGACCGGTAGAGGTGCACATGTTTCAGTTTCTTTATATGATGCAGCTTTGGCTTCTTTAGCAAATCAAGCAACGAATTACTTGATGAATGACCATATTCCAGAGCCCATGGGTAGCTTGCATCCGAATATTGCGCCCTATGGCGAAATCATGGTTGCAAAAGATGGAATTAGTATGGTGCTTGCTGTTGGAAGTCAGTCTCAATTTTTCAATCTATTACGTGTACTCGGCCTAGAGAACCTTGCAGAAGATATCAGGTTTAAGAGCAATGCTAATCGTGTGAAAAATCGTGAAGTGCTGCAGGAGCTACTGCAGTCGGCATGCTCAACTGTCCATGGGATGGATTTGTACCAACAGCTATTAGCCAATAAAGTACCTACAGGATTAATAAAGAATTTAAAGCAGGTTTTTGATTCAGAAGAGGCGAAGGAACTATTGCTTAATCAGCAAATCGAAGGCATGGAAACAACTCGTGTGGCTACCGCAATTTTTAGGATTCAGGAGTAGGTCGGTTTCTTTTTTTTAGCTGAGTATCTACTATTTTTAAGACTTTGTTGGCCTCCTTGTCTGAGAGACGATGACCGAATAAAATGATTTTATTTCCAAAATTGAAGCATAGCTGTTCATTGGAGATCATCCAGTAGGACTCATTGATGCTTTTTACAAATTCATTGCTTTCATTATTAAACTTCCGAGGGGTAGATACTTTTTCAATTGCATAAGGCTTTAACAGTCCTCTTTCGCCGTATCTTTTTCCGAGCATCACATACTCATCGGTAAACTCTAGCACCTCTTTGCCGCTGTTTCTCCATCGCCATGTGCGAATCATTTTATAAGAAAAATAACCCCAGAAAATAGCAAAAACAAAAATCATCAGTTTTAGCTCGCTGTTTTCATTGGTAAAGAGTTGGGAGATAATTGCAACACCTGAGATTAAAAATGCACCTAGCCAAACCGAGAAAAACTTCTGCTTGTCATTTTCCTTAAAGGAGTTGATTTCAAGGGTGAATTTATCTTTTCCTTCGGTTGATTTTATGCGCTTATCGGTATGTTTCATGCTGACTAATTCTCCTCAAAATTACCATAATTTTTGAGCTATGTAGCCTAATTATCTTATCTTCGTTTCTGCTTGGTACAAGATTTGTACTTTCACCAATCAAAACAATAACGAATTATGAAAAATATCCTATTAACACTTACGATAACAGCCTTATCAATCGGAAGTATTACTGCACAAGAAGAAGATAAAAAGTTGAGCAAAATTGCATTTTTGATGGTTGATGGCAAGTACGAGGATGTGGTCGATAAAGCTGAGAAACTTACAGAGGATTCTGACTATAGAAGAAATCCTACAACTTACATGTATTTGGCACAAGGTTATTTTGAATTGGCCCGTAATTGGGAATATCAAGAGGATTATCCAAAAGCCATTAAAGAGTCGTTAAAAGGAGCATACAAAATGGTGAAGTATGCAACCAAGGAAGAGAATGATAAAATTCTAAAGGTAAATGATGACTTTTTAACGCAGCTGAAAGATACGGTAATAAAGATTTCAGAAATTTATTATGATACCGATAACGCTCGTAAGGCGGCTTATTACATGGGTAAAATTGTCAAGTTTGATCCTGACGATTATGCGGTATGGTTGATGAAAGGGGTGTATGAGATTAAAGCTCGAAACATAGGTGAGGGCGTTAAAAGTATCAAGTTAGCCATGGAAAACATTAACGAAGGTTATGTCCCAGATGAGGTGTCTGCGCAAACGCTTGTTAATGGGCTAGAAGAGTGGGCCACTTTAGTGAAGAACGGAGAGTATAATAAATATTTTGAGGCCTATAAGTTTGAGGTAAATGAGTCACAAGCACCTGGAATATTGGCTATGAGTAAAGAAATGGAAAAGTATTTAGTAGGGGAAAAAGTAGATGTAGCTTCTAGGAAGAAAGAGTCTGAAGTGATTTATAAGTCATTTAAGAGTGACGAGACGGAAGATGATGAAGATGACGATGAATAGTAATACTTGATCAAAAGAGAAAAAGGATGTACATCTATAATTGTACATCCTTTTTGTTTTTCTAGCTGTATCTTAGGTGTTTTACAGACTCGCCCGAATCCCTCAGTTCTATTAAGGCGTCGATACCAATTTGCAGGTGAGCATTTACATAGTTTGATGTAACGCCTTTATCACTTTCTGTTGTTTTTACTCCCTCAGCGATCATAGGATTATCTGATACTAACAATAAAGCACCATGTGGGATTTCATTTACAAATGCCACGGTGAAAATAGTTGCCGTTTCCATGTCTATTCCCATTGCTCGTATTTCTCTTAGGTAATCCTTGAAGCTCTCATCATGTTCCCAAACTCTGCGGTTCGTTGTATAAACAGTTCCAGTCCAATAATCCAATTGATGCTTTTTAATCATAGAAGATACCGATCGCTGCAGCCGGAAAGAGGGCAATGCAGGAACCTCAGGTGGCATATAATCATCACTTGTTCCTTCTCCTCTAATGGCAGCGATAGGTAAGATCATATCTCCAATTTGCGTTTTCTTTTTAAGACCTCCACATTTACCTAAGAATAGAACAGCCTTAGGCATTATCGCTGAAAGTAAATCCATTACGGTGGCAGCCATTGGGCTACCCATCCCAAAGTTGATAATGGTAATTCCGTTGGCTGTGGCTGTTTGCATCGGCTTGTCTTCCCCAATGATTGGAACGTTAAACTCATCGGCAAACATGTGAACATAATTACTAAAGTTAGTTAGTAAAATGTATTCGCCAAAGTCTTCTATTCGAGTTCCGGTATATCGTGGGAGCCAGTTTTTTACGATTTCTTCTTTATTTTTCATGGTCAAGTTTTTTTAAAAATACGATAAATTAACTAGACTTTGATTAATTATATTGGCTTTTTAAAAAATTAATCAATTGTTTGTTAGGTATTTGCGATTAATTGTTTAATGGTTAACATATTTTAATAAACAAATATCTTAACGTTCTGTTTACATACCCAAACACAAACAATTAAAACACATAACTATGAAAAATTTAAACAAGCTGTTAATGGCAGCATTAATTCTAAGTACATCGTTAATTGCATGTGATGACGATGATGATGACAACAATAACCCGACTGCACCTCAGTTAGGTACTATCGTAGATTTAGCATTAGCTGATGATCGCATGGATAGTTTAGTAGTGGCATTGACTCAGTCAGGTTTGGCTCCTACTTTCCAAGATGAGGGGACTTTCACAGTATTTGCACCAACAAACCAAGCGTTTGTTAATTTACTAGCATCAAACCCAGCTTGGGATAGAATTTCTGATATTGACTTAACTACGCTAACTGGTGCGTTAACTTATCACGTACTTCCTTCTGTAGTAAAATCAGGAGATATTATGAATGATTCATACGCGACAACTATTAGTCCTGCAGGTCCAAATGGAACAAATGCAAGCTTATTGTTAGAAACTGGTAATGGTGTAAAAATTAATAATTCTTCAAATGTAATTGAGGCAGATATCATGGCTTCAAATGGTGTTATCCATGTAATTGATGCAATTATTACTCCTCAAAATATTGTAGAATTAGCGATTAATGATGATCGTTTTTCTTCTTTAGTAGCCGCTTTACAAGCCGACAGTAGTTTTAATTATGTTGCTACATTGAGTGGAAATGGTCCTTTCACTGTATTTGCACCAACAAACGCTGCTTTCCAAGCATTATTAGATTCTGAGCCAACATGGAATAGTCTAAGCGATATTCCTACAGCTACTTTAGCGAAAGTTTTAGAATATCACGTAGTGACTGCCGGCAACGTACGAGCAGGTGACTTGACGCAAGGACAAGTTGTACCAACCTTAGAAGGATCTGATTTAACAGTGGATTTATCTAACGGTGCCAAATTGGGAACAGCTAACGCAAACCAAGGTATGGTAGATATTATTGTAACAGATGTACAAGGTACTAATGGTGTCATCCATGCAGTTGACCAAGTATTACTTCCTACACTATAATTGTAGTCTAAATAAATAGTTATAAGGCCTTCTGAAAAGAAGGCCTTTTTTATTTTACCGCTTTTAATAAAACGGCTTACTTTGCAAAATGATCAGAAAAGAAGTGACTTTCCGGCACATCAATAAGATTGCTATTCCTGCTCTTTTGGCAAGTATTGCAGAGCCTTTGCTTTCTTCTACTGATGCTGCAGTAGTTGGTAATCTTGATGTAAACGCTACAGAAGCACTTGCGGCCGTTGGTATCGTTGGAGCTTTTTTATCCATGCTTATTTGGATTTTGGGACAAACTAGAAGCGCTATTTCTGCAATCATATCGCAGCATGTTGGTGCAAATCAATTATCAAATGTGACGAACCTTCCCGCTCAAGCTATTTTTTTTAACCTGCTACTTTCCTTTGGTGTTTTGGGTGGCACTGCTTTATTTATTCAACCAATTTTTGAATTGCTAAATGCAGAAGGGCAGGTGCTCGCTTATTGCATTGAATACTACAGTATACGTGTATGGGGGTTTCCTTTAACGTTGTTCACTTTTGCTGTTTTTGGAATCTTTCGAGGATTGCAGAATACGACATGGCCAATGGTTATAGCCATTATCGGTGCTGTCATAAACATTGCTTTAGATTTTCTTTTGGTTTATGGAGTTGATTCATTTATTCCTCCCATGCATATTGAAGGTGCAGCTTGGGCAAGTCTTATATCTCAGGCTGTTATGGCTATTTTGTCATTTGTTTTATTGCGATTAAAAACATCCATTCGTCTGCGACTCAGCTTCCCAATACACCCTGATATTAAGCGATTAGCTATAATGAGCCTTAATTTATTCGTCAGAACGCTTTCGTTAAACATAGCTTTTATATTGGCGGTAAGAGTGGCTACTGATTTGGGTAAAGAGGTAATTGCAGCGCATACCATTGCCATTAATTTATGGTTGTTTTCTTCTTTCTTTTTAGATGGATATGCTTCCGCAGGAAATATATTGGGTGGTAAGCTATTTGGCGCTAAGGACTTTAAGTCTCTTTCAGTTTTAGGCAAACGCTGCTTGAACTATGGCTTGATGATGGCTTGTCTATTACTTGTAATCGGTATAATAGCCTATGATGAATTAGGTCGATTATTTAGCAATCAACCGGAGGTGATAACAGTGTTTACTTCCTTCTTTTTTCTTGTATTGGTTAGTTTGCCTATTAATGCCGTGGCTTTTATTTACGATGGAATTTTTAAAGGGCTAGGGGAGATGAGGTTGCTTAGAAATGTGCTTTTATTGGCCACTTTTGTAGGATTTGTTCCTGTTTTGTACATCAGTCAATTTTTTGAAATGGGTATTTATGGCGTTTGGCTCGCCTTTTTGGTCTGGATGCTTTACCGCGCTATTGCTTTGGTGTGGAAATTTAATCAACTCATTAAAAGTAATCTACCAAGGCCATGAAGCAATGGATTTGCCCAAAGTGTAAACGACGGTTTAAAACAGCACACCAGTCACATTCCTGTACCCAAAAAGATATTGGCGAGCTTTTTATTGGTCGTTCCGATGAACTCGTGTTATTATTTGATCAAATTTGCCAGTACACGGCTAGTTGGGAGCCAAATTCAGTTGGTGCAGCGACTCATAGTGCTGTGTTTTCAAATGGCAAAGCCTGGCTGATTGTGAAACCCATGAAGCACTGCCTCGATGTTAAATTCTATTTCCATGAAGTGATAGAGAGTGATCGAATTCATAAAGTTACCAGCTACTTTGGAAAATTTGCTCACCACATTCGAGTTTACAGTGAGGAACAAGTGGATATACACTTTTTTGATCTAATCAGACAAGGGTATGAATATGCACTAGAATAGTGTCTTTATGATCATTTTGACGAATTGGTTATTCAGCTGAATTAAATATGTAGCTTTGTCGGCCAATTAAAGAATCATTATGAAACGTATCAACGAATACAAAAAGCTGTTTAACGTCGAAAAGGAAATCGATTTAAAGCAATTAAAATCAACTTACCGAAACCTAGTTAAAGAGTGGCATCCTGATAAGTTTCAAGATGGAGATGAGAAAGCCAAAGAGGCGGAGATCAAGAGCAAGCAAATTATTGATGGCTATCATTTTTTAGTAAGTATTGCACCTGCTACCAAAGAGGCTAATTTAGAAGCATACACTGCTATGCTAGAAAATGAGACCATAGAAGATTTTAAACATAAAGGGATGCTATTGGATGTAACATTTACCGATGGAAGTACTTATGAGTATTTTGGAGTAAGTGCAAAATTGTTCCAGAAGCTTATTAATTCTGATAAGCAAATGCGTTTTGGAAAACGAAACATTTTCAATTCTTTCTTGTATCGAAAGTCGAAGAAAGGCACAGAGCAAGAGTAGTAAATATTAAACCTTATAAGGTTAATGCCCCATTGATTTAATGATCAATGGGTTTTTCTTTTTTCTTAAACTCTAACAAATCTCCAGGTTGACACTCGAGTGCTTCACAAATAGCTTCCAAGGTTGAAAATCGAATCGCTTTGACTTTTCCTTGTTTTAATATCGACAGATTAACCACCGATAGGCCTATTGCTTCAGCGAGTTCTTTTGACTGCATTTTTCGTTTAGCCAATAAGACATCTAAATTAACGGTAATGGGCACGGTTATACAATTAAGGATTCTTCTCTTCTTTTGACTAATTGATTGTAGTTTTCTTCATTTTTACCCCAATCATAAATTTGCATAATGGCAGAGGAATAGAATTCCAATTGAGCATTTGCTTTATCGAGTTCTTTAACGGTGATGTAAATATTTTCCCCCCAAGACTTCCAGCAAAACGATGAAGTAGCCATAATTTCGCCAGTTTCTGAGTTTTTATAGAAAATGTTAAAACTGGACTCATTTATAATTTCAACCATTTGTTCAAATAGTAAGTCTTTTGTGAGATCTACCTTATCTGTTTTTTGAAAAGTATTGCATAGAATATTTAGTTTGCTAACAAAGTATCCTTTGAAGAAAGGAACTTTTC
>CBFHZL010000096.1:0-10359 GCA_965660325.1 uncultured Acidiluteibacter sp. | reverse complement strand
ATAAGTTAAATGCAGAGATTACTGTAAAATTAACTCCTGCTGATTATCAAAGCAAAGTAGATGCTGTATTAAAGCAACATAGAAAAAACGCTACAATTCCTGGCTTCAGAAAAGGAATGGTTCCAATGGGTGTGATTAAAAAACAAGTTGGTACAAGTGTTTTGGTGGAAGAAATCAATAAGATTCTTTCTGAGGAATTACAAAAGTATGTTACCGAGAATAAAATTGATATGCTAGGGAATCCAATTCCTAAGCAGCAAGATCGCATTGACTTTGCAACGCAAACAGAATTCGAATTTACCTATGAAATCGGTATCGCACCAGAGATTAAGGTAGAAGTGTCAGATAAGCATAAGTTCGAGAAGTTGTCAGTTAAAGTTGACGATAAATTGATCGATGAGAATGTAACTGAAATTGCCAAGCGATACGGAAAAATGGAAAACGCTGATGTTTCCAATGCTGATGATATGCTCTATGGTAAATTTCAAGAGCTAAACGATAAAGGCGAAATTCAAGAGGGCGGAATCTACAATAGCTCAGTGTTAAATTTAGTTTCGTTATCTGATAAAAAGGTAATTAAGAAATTAACTGGAGTTAAACCTGGAGATACAGTAGTGTTAGAGCCTTCAAAAATTGGAAATACTAACCTTGTGAAGTCATGGTTGGGTCTTGAGGATGCCGAAGCTGCTAATGTAAGCGGAGATTACAACTTTACGGTAGAAAAAATCAACAGAATGTTGCCTGCAGATTTAAACCAAGAGTTCTTTGATAAGCTGTACGGAAAAGACGTGATCAAGACGGAAGAAGAGTTTAGAGGCAAAGTGAAAGAAGAGTTGGAAAACAGTTTTAAAGCAAATGCAGACCAATTATTCAATAGAGAGGTACAAGATAAATTGATTGAAAAAGCAAAAATTGAGTTACCTGATGAGTTCCTAAAAAGATGGTTGATGGTAGCCAATGAAAAGCCGGTAACGAAAGAGCAGATTGAATCAGAGTATGATCAGTATGCTTTAGGCTTAAAATGGCAGCTAATCGAAAACAAAATTATCAAGGATAACGAGTTGGAGGTTAGTCTTGATGCAGTAGTGGAGCACACTAAAACGCTTATTCAGCAGCAAATGGCCGGTATGGGTCAAAACTTTATGGATGATGCAGAATTGACAGATACTGCCAATAGAGTGCTACAGAACCAAGACGAAGCGAGACAGATCTATGAGCAGCTTTACCAGCAGAAGCTTATCGCGTTGTACAACGAGAAATTTAAGATAAAAGAGAAGGCTGTTTCTTATGATGAATTCGTTAAATTAGCAGAAGCTAAAAGAAAGTAATCACGAATAAAAATACGACAGTATGTTCGATAAGAATGAATTTAAAAAGTTTGCCGTAAAGGGACAAGGCATCAATAGTATGCACTTGGATAATTACGTTGAGGCTTCAATGACTCCATATATCATAGAGGAAAGACAGTTAAATGTTGCTCAAATGGACGTGTTCTCTCGTTTAATGATGGATAGAATTATCTTTCTAGGAACAGGAGTGAATGATCAAATGGCCAATATTATTCAAGCGCAATTATTGTTTTTAGAGTCAGTAGATAATAAAAAGGATATCCAGATTTACTTGAACTCTCCAGGCGGTTCCGTTTATGCAGGTTTGGGTATTTATGATACCATGCAATACATTGCACCTGATGTTGCTACAATATGCACAGGTATGGCTGCATCAATGGGAGCAGTTTTGTTATGTGCAGGAGCAGAAGGTAAACGAACAGCACTTCCTCATTCTCGCGTTATGATCCACCAACCTTCTGCGGGAACGCAAGGGATGGCTTCAGACATGGAAATTGCTTTGAAAGAAGTATTGAAAATGAAGCAAGAGTTGTATGAGATTATTGCAAAGCATTCAGGACAGCCTTTTGATAAAGTAGAAAAAGATTCTGATAGAGATTATTGGATGAAAGCTGACGAAGCTAAGGCATATGGAATGATTGATGAGGTTTTAGTCAGAAAATAAGCACAAAAAAATAGTTAACTTTGGAGCCGCCTTGAACTTAGGGCGGCTTTTTTTTTATAGATAGACAATAAAAGTTTTTATGTCAGACAAGAAAACAATCAATTGCTCTTTTTGCGGAAGAGATAAAAAAGATACACATGTTTTAATAGCAGGAATTACAGGACACATTTGTGATAGCTGTATTGCTCAAGCGGAAGCGATCGTGAAAGAAGAGCTTACGCCTAAATCGACTGCAACACCGGCATTTTCTAATCTAAAGCCAAAGCAAATTAAGACCTACTTAGATGATTATATCATCGGGCAGGATGAAGCTAAGAAAGTGCTAGCTGTGGCTGTTTATAATCACTACAAGCGTTTAGGCCAAACGGTGAAAGAGGATGAAATTGAGATTGAAAAGTCTAACATCCTATTAGTGGGTGAAACCGGTACAGGTAAAACACTTATGGCGAAAACAATTGCTAAGCTATTGAACGTGCCTTTTTGTATTGCTGATGCTACTGTTCTTACCGAAGCAGGATACGTCGGAGAAGATGTAGAAAGTATATTATCGCGTTTGTTGCAAGCAGCAGATTATGATGTGGAAGCTGCACAAAGAGGTATTGTTTTTATAGATGAAGTAGATAAAATTGCACGTAAGAGTGATAATCCATCTATTACACGTGACGTATCAGGAGAAGGAGTACAACAAGCTTTATTGAAGTTGTTAGAAGGAGCTACTGTAAATGTTCCACCTCAAGGCGGACGGAAGCATCCTGAGCAGAAAATGGTGTCTGTTGACACTAGAAACATCTTATTTATTTGTGGTGGTGCATTCGACGGAATTAATAAAGTAATTGCAAAAAGATTAAAGACCAATGCAATTGGTTATAAAAATAGAACAGAGGACGAAGAGATTGATATGGATCAGCTATTAAAGTATGTTGCTCCCCATGATATTAAAACGTTCGGATTGATCCCTGAATTGATAGGTCGTATTCCGGTCTTAAGTTATTTGCATCCATTGGATGCTGCTGCTTTAAGAAGAATTTTGACAGAGCCCAAGAATGCGATAGCAAAACAGTTTACAAAATTGTTTGAACTAGATGGTGTAAGCTTATCATTCGATGCTGACGCCTTGGATTATATTGTAGAGAAGGCAGATCAATACAAACTTGGTGCAAGAGGTCTACGTTCCATTTGCGAGGCCATAATGCTTGATGCCATGTTCGACATACCAAGTGATGAAAGTCAGAAGGAATTAAAAATTACTAAAGAATACGCCGAACAGAAAATCGGTCAATCTACATTGAAAAAATTAAAGGTAGCTTCTTAGCTACCTTTTTTTTACTCTATTACCTGTATATGAAATCGATGAGAGATTATCTCCTCTCATACGTCTCAAAAGTAAACGCATAGGCATGTTTCTCATCTATCTCGTGCTTTTCTGAATCGATTAACTCCCACTCATCCATACTAAACTCAGGAAAAAAGGTATCGCCTTCCATCTCAGTATGAATTCGAGTTAGGTAAATGCGATCTGCCATCGGTAGCGCTTGTTTATAGATTTCGCCACCACCGATAATCATTAGCTCTTCTTCTCGGTTTCTGTCAGCGATTCGAATCCCTTCTTCTAACTCATGCACGATTACTGCGCCCTCAAACTCGTAATCATTATCACGTGTCAAAACGATGTTAGTCCTGTTTGGTAATAATTTTCCAAATGACTCCAAGTTTCTTCTGCCTGTGAGGACATGATGTCCTTTGGTAGTCTTGACAAAAAAGCGCATGTCATCAGGTAATGACCAAGGTAAATCATTGTCACGGCCAATTACATTGTTTTCAGTAGCTGCTGCTATGAGGGATATTTTCATCTTTTTATAACTAGGTCTGGTATGTATTTAGCATTGCTAATTTAATGCTTCTAACAAAAATTATACAGCTACAGCTGCTTTAATGTGTGGATGTGGATCGTAATTTTCTAACTCAAAATCTTCGTACGTGAATTCAAAAAGATCAGTTACTTTAGGGTTTATCTTCATAGTTGGTAATGGACGTAAATCTCTGCTCAACTGAAGCTTTGCTTGTTCCAAATGGTTAGAATATAAATGTGCATCGCCAAGGGTGTGAATAAAGTCTCCTGGTTTTAGATTGCACACTTGTGCAACCATCATTGTTAAGAGCGCATAAGAGGCAATGTTAAAAGGAACTCCTAAGAATGTATCTGCGCTGCGCTGATACAATTGGCAAGAGAGCTTGCCATCAGCAACATAAAACTGAAAAAAAGCATGACAAGGAGGGAGCGCCATGTTTTCAATTTCGGCTACATTCCACGCATTAACTATAATTCTTCTTGAGTCTGGTGTATTCTTTATTTGATTAATTATGGCTGTAATTTGATCGATATGCCTGCCATCAGCTGTTGGCCAAGACCTCCATTGAGAACCATATACCGGACCTAAGTTACCATCTTCGTCAGCCCATTCATCCCAAATTTTCACACCGTTCTCCTTGAGGTATTTAATGTTGGTGTCTCCAGACAAAAACCATAATAGCTCGTGAATGATGGAACGTAAGTGAAGTTTCTTTGTGGTGACCAATGGAAATCCTTCAGATAAATCATACCTCGACTGGTGCCCAAAGACACTAATGGTACCTGTGCCTGTTCGATCGCCTTTTTGCGTTCCGTTATCGAGAATGTGCTTTAATAGCTCGTGGTATTGCTGCATAGTTTTGTTTGTATAATTCGATATTTTCCAAATTTAAACAATCAATGGAATTATCATATCGCCTTTGATTCAAAAATCTACTTTAGTTAAGGCGATGCTTATAAAATTACGCCAACAATTACTGCAGTAAATAAGGATGCTAATGTTCCACCGACCAACGCTCGAATTCCAAATTTAGACAAGATCCCTTTTTTATTTGGCGCTAGAGCACCTATTCCTCCAATTTGAATTCCGATACTTGCGATATTGGCAAAACCACATAAAATATAAGTAGCCATAGTAATGGATTTTTCTTCGGCAAATAGCTGAGCCGCTTTCATCTTGCCCAAGGAAACGTAGGCCACAAACTCATTTAAAATGGTCTTTTCACCTAACAATTGCCCCACAAGGACCATATCTTCTTTAGCAACTCCCATAAGGTAGGCGATAGGTGCGAAAGAGTAACCAATCAAAAACTCAAAGGTTAACCCTCGAAATGAGGTATTCGCAGAGATGATTTCATTTAAACCAGTATAGTAACCAATAATGTCGCAAAGAAGGTAGTTCCCCATAGTAATGAAAGCTATGAAAACCAATAGCATTGCGCCAACATTTACAGCCAATTTGATTCCGTCTGTTGTCCCATTTGTAATCGCTTCTAAGGCATTTCCTCCAATTTTTTCACTGCTTATTTTCATGTCAGTATTTACCCTTTCGGTCTCTGGAACGAGTATTTTCGCTGCTACAATTGCTGCAGGGGCTGACATAACAGAAGCTGCAAGTAGGTGTTTGGCAAAGTAGAGCTGTTGCGCTGGGTCATCACCTCCTAAGAAGCCAATATATGCTGCCAAAACTCCTCCAGCTATCGTGGCCATTCCTCCGGACATTAAGCTCATGATTTCAGAGTTCGTCATTTTACTGAGGTAGGGTTTTACGAGTAGTGGTGATTCAGTTTGTCCCAAGAATATATTTCCTGCCGCGGCTAAACTTTCGGCTCCTGAAAGCTTCATCAGTTTTTTCATAATCCAAGCAAAAGCGTAAACGACCTTCTGCAAAATTCCCCAATAGTAAAGTAAGCTGGTGAGGGCAGAGAAAAAGATAATGGTAGGTAGTACCTGAATAGCAAAATTGATGAAACCTATTTCAATTTCCTCGGTTACAAACGAGCTAAACAAAAACTTTGTTCCTTCATTAGTAAACGATATGATACGCACAAAGAAGCTACTAACTACATCGAATATTTTGGCAACAAAGGGCACCTTTAGCACTAAAACGGCAAAAATTATTTGCAAGCCGATTCCCTTTGCGACCAGCGACCATGATACTGCTTTTCTATTAATGCTAAATGCATATGCGAGTAAAAGCAATGAAACCATACCCACTATTCCTCGTAATAAAGAATTGATGGTCAGTCCTTCTGATGGCTTCATTTGATAGGCTGGTTGCGCTAATTCATAGCGTTCGCTGATCCCCTTTCTAGTGAGCTCAATTGCATTATTGGCAAGTTCGATCACATTGTAGAGCTGTGTTTGCTTCGAAGGTTCAAGTTTATTACTGTCTCCTTTTAACATCACACTTTCTTCTATCTCAATGGTCTCGTCAAGAATATTCCAAGAGCCTTCAAGTGTATTGCCGGCGCTGTATGCAGTTAATTCTTTTTGATTATTTACAATGAGGGAATCAAAATGCGCATTTTCAGACTGAGGAACCCATCTTGCGAGTTGGCTAGTTTGTGAGGTCTCTTCTTCGCTGTTAGAACAAGAAAAGAGTAGAAGTAATGGTAGAATGAGCGCCCATTTTGTAGGTATCAGTGATTTCACAAGCATCTAATTAGTCGATTGACTTCTTTTGGTTATTTCATCGCGAATTTGAGAAGCTAGCTCATAGTTTTCTTTTCCAATGGCTTCTTCTAGTTTTTTGTTTAATTCTTGAATGCTCAAGTCTTTTAATCCTGTTTTTTTAGGTGATTTCTTTTCAGGTTTAGTTGGTTCTTTATCCAAGTGATCGGTTGCGCCCTCTGCTTCATTTTCCTCATCTAGTGTAATTCCTGCAGATGAAAGAATAAATTCATAGGTAAAAATGGGACATTTGAAACGAACCGCTAATGCAACGGCATCAGAAGTTCTGGTATCAATTTCCACTTCTTTTCCTTCTTTTATGCAAATAAGTTTGGCGTAAAATACACCTTCTACTAGGTTGTAGATTACAATTTGCTTTATGTTAATATTAAAGACATCGGCGAAATTTTTGAACAGGTCGTGTGTTAGTGGTCTTGTTGGAGTCATTTCTTCCAATTCAATAGCAATTGCTTGTGCCTCGAATCCACCAATGATAATGGGTAATCTTCTGTTTCCTTCTTTCTCTCCAAGCACTAGGGCGTAAGCTCCCGTTTGTGTTTGACTGTATGAAAGACCAATGATGTCTAACCCTATTTTCTCCATTCTACCCATTTCTTATCCTAAGTCTAAAAGTATAAAATAATAAATGGGAAGACAACTATTATCTTCCCATTTATTGAATATGTCAAAACTTGCTTTAGTTATTAGCAGCATTGAATGCTTTTGCAGCTTCCAATAGCTTTGGAACAACTTCAAATGCATCTCCAACGATACCGTAGTTAGCTGATTTAAAGAATGGTGCTTCAGCATCATTGTTGATCACTACGATGGTTTTACTTTGGTTTACACCTGCTAAATGTTGGATAGCCCCTGAAATACCAATTGCAATGTATAAGTTCGGTCGAATTGCTACCCCTGTTTGTCCAACGTGCTCATGGTGAGGTCTCCAATCCATGTCAGAAACAGGTCTTGAGCAAGCTGTTGCAGCACCTAATTCTTTGGCTAAATCTTCAACCATTGTCCAGTTTTCAGGACCTTTCAATCCCCTTCCTGCAGAAACAACTTTTTCTGCTTCTGTTAGTGGAAGGTCTGTAGATTCTTTGATCACTTCTTTTACAGTAAGTGATGCAGCCCCTGCTTCTGGGTTAAAATCTTCAACTGTTGCAGTTCCACCTACCGCTGATTTATCAACTGAGTTAGGTAAAAGTGATATCACTTTCTTTTCGGTGTTGATTGAAATATTGGCGAAGGCCTTACCTGAAAAAACAGCCTTTCGAACAGTAAAGTCTCCATCTGTTTTTGGGTAATCTACTGCTCCACTTACTAATCCTGCGTCTAATCTCGCAGCCACTCTTGGAGCGATTGCCTTTCCTGTAAAGTCATGAGAGAAAATAATTACATCAGCGTTCTCAGCTTCTACCGCCGCAGTTACTGCTTTAGTGTAAACTGAAGGGTCGAATGAACTGAATTGGTCGCCATTGGCATGGAGTACTTTCGTTGCTCCAAATTCTCCTAAAGAATTTGCATCGTCACAAGCACCTACTACTATTGCTGTAGCAGTAGTACCCATGTCTTTTGCTATTTTTGAACCATAAGCCACTGCTTCTAGTGCAGACTTGTGGATTTTTCCATTTGCTGTATTAGCGTATATTAAAATTGACATTGTCGTGTGTTTTTTAGTTTAGATAACTTTTGCTTCGTTATGCAATAATTCAATTAATTCACCAACGTTATCAGCATCGATAAAGTGACAGTCTCCTTTTGCAGGTGGCAATTCGTAACTGCTGATGCTTGTCGCTGCGTTAGCTCCTGATGCAGCTATTACGTTTAGTGGTTTTGTTCTTGCAGCCATAATTCCTCTCATATTAGGAATTCTAGCTTCCGCCATTCCTTTTGCAGCGCTTATCACAGCAGGAGTAGATAATTCTAACACTTCGGTGCCACCTTGAATATCTCTACTAACAGTAGCAGTAGTACCTGCTACATCTAATTTAGTTGCTAATGATACGTATGGAAGATCCATTAACTCAGCTACCATTGCTCCAATCTGAGAACCATTGTAATCAATTGTTTCCTTACCTAATAAGATTAAATCAAAACCTTCAGCTTTTGCATACCCTGATATCTCTTTTGCTGTTTGTAAAGCATCGGTTGGGTTGGTATCGATTCGAACTGCTTCGTCTGCTCCAATTGCTAGTGCTTTTCTAATGATTGGATCACTGTCTGCTGCACCTACATTTAGTACTGTTACGCTTCCTCCGTGTTGCTCTTTCAACTCAAGGCCTCGCACTAATGCGTACCACTCATCATATGGATTAACGATAAATTGTACACCGTTGGTGTCAAACTCTGTGTTGTTGTTAGTAAAGGCTATTTTCGCTGTGGTGTCAGGAGCCTTACTGATACAAACTAATATTTTCATATTTAAAGTATTATTGTGTGATTAATCTTCTAAAATATGCAACAAAAATACACCCTTTTGGTTTCTAAAATGGTGTGTTCTTTGGTGCTTTTTAAATGCATTACAAAACTAATTTAAAAAAGAAAGAAATAAAAGTGTTATGCATGCATAATTGGTTTAGAAAAATAATCTAGTTGACCAAATTAAAGCTTTGCCAACGACGTATTAATTTTCTATTTTTGTAGGCAATAAAATGGATGCAATACCTTATATATAGAACGTATGAAAACATTACAATTTAGAGAGGCACTTCGTGAAGCAATGAATGAAGAGATGCGCAATGACAAAAATATTGTGCTGATAGGAGAAGAAGTAGCTGAATATAATGGTGCTTACAAAGTGAGTCAAGGGATGCTTGATGAGTTTGGTGAGGATAGAATAATTGATACACCAATTGCAGAACTAGGTTTTGCTGGTATAGGAGTAGGTGCAGCCATGAATGGTTTGCGACCTATAATAGAATTCATGACGTTCAACTTTTCGCTAGTAGCAATTGATCAAGTGATTAACTCAGCTGCTAAAATGTATCAGATGAGTGGTGGTCAATATAACGTACCTATGGTTTTTAGAGGGCCTACTGCCTCAGCAGGTCAATTGGGCGCTCAGCACTCACAAGCTTTTGACAGTTGGTATGCAAATACCCCCGGTCTTAAAGTAGTTGTGCCATCAAATCCAGCTGATGCAAAGGGTTTACTTAAGTCAGCTATTCGCGACAATGATCCCGTAATCTTTATGGAGTCTGAGCAAATGTACGGAGACAAAGGTGAGGTGCCTGAAGGAGAATATATCATACCTATTGGAGTGGCAGATGTTACTCGAAAAGGTGATGATGTAACGTTGGTTTCTTTCGGTAAAATTGTAAAAGTAATGAATGAGGCTGCTGAAGCTTTAGCCAAAGACGGTATACAAGCAGAGACAATTGATTTAAGAACGATACGACCTATCGATTACCAAGCAGTAATTGATTCTGTTAAAAAAACGAATCGTTTGGTGATCATTGAAGAGGCTTGGCCTTTAGGAAATATCTCTACAGAATTGTCTTACATGGTTCAGAAGCATGCATTTGATTTCTTAGATGCGCCTATACAACGGATCAATACGGCTGATACGCCGCTTGGTTATGCAAATGTATTCGTGGAGGAATTTTTGCCAAATGCAAAAAAGGTGATTGACGCTGTAAAAGACGTGATGTACTTGAAAAAGTAATTACTTGTTTAGATAAATGCTTTAAGCCAATCGATTAAGTTCGGTTGGCTTATTTTTTTTGCTAAAAATTGGCATGGTACTTTTTTTTTTGTTACTTGCTTTTTTTAACAAAAATTTAAATTTACTATGAGTGATTTGTTTCTGTACTCCGTTCCTT
>CBFHZL010000095.1:0-10380 GCA_965660325.1 uncultured Acidiluteibacter sp. | reverse complement strand
CATGCTATTGTGCATCCACGTATAACTATCGCAAGCAGTAATGGTATCAGCAGTCATCGCTGAATTGTTAATCGTTAAGTCTAACGTTACGATTGAATCACAACCCAAACTTGTCTGTACTGTGTCTACATAAATACCTGTTGTTGTATATAGCATGCTGTTGTGCATCCACGTATAGCTGTCACATGCAGTAACTGTGTCAGCAGTTATTGCTGAATTGTTGATCGTTAAGTCTAACGTCACGATTGAATCACAGCCTGCTGCATTGATCAACGTAAATGTTGGAGTTGCAGTGCTTGCTGTGTACGTTATTCCATCAATCCAAGTGTAGTTATCACAAGCTGTTTGAACATCGGTTGTGTTAGAAGGACTATTTACTGTTATCGTTACACTATCGGTGCAACTACCTACTCCATCTGTGATGGTAACATAATAGGTTGTGGTTTGGGTAGGAGTAACGTTAATAGATGCCGTGGTGTCGCCTGTAGACCATAAATATTGATTACTTATTTGTTTTTGGGACTTATTGTTATTGTAGATAAATCTTACTTCATTTGCTGTAAGTGCTTTATTAAATAATGTAAAATCATCTAACTTACCATTAAATGCATCATTAGCAGGATGGTTCATTCTTCCCAATGCAAAATCACTCGCAAATGGGAGAGTTTTGGAAGATCCTCCTGTTAAAGCCTGCAACCCATTCACATAATATTTAAAATCATTAGTCGATTCATTATAAGTAATAACGATGTGATACCATTGATTCGTACTATTTACTTGTGGTATTCCTTGAAAAGTTCCCATATTTGGCCATGCAACACCAAAATCATTGGAATTACTCCCTCCATCGTAAAAGTCGAAAACCCTGGGTAAAATACATCCATTTCCAGACTTATTCATCCAAAATGAAATGCTCATTTGATCAGTCACACTAGACATGTCAATCATAGCATCTATTCGCGTTCCACACCCACTGCCAGAAAAATAATAAGCGCTATTGGGCTTCCCAAATCTGTCATTCGTAAGACTTACACCAACAGGATTTCCAATATTCCCGTTCCCTGTTTCGTCAATCGTATTGCCATCAAATGGCCACCATAAGAACCTGCTATTGATTACAGAAGATATTGGATCGTTCAGTGATAAATTTATCGCATCCCCCTCACATATCGCAGTATCACCTTGCTCTATTGAGGCATTAATTAAACTCACATAAACTGAATCTTGCGCTGAACAGCCATTTGAATTAGTAACCGTAACAGTATACATGCCTGAGTTTGTTGCATAGGTAGTTTGAGTAGTTTCTCCGTTACTCCAAGCATACGAAGTAAACCCGTTTCCTGCATCCAAAAGGGTAGAATCTTCTCCACAAACCATTAAGGTATCTTGTGGAAAATTGATTTGTGGTTTATTTACCGTTACTGTCACACTATCCCTGCAACTACCTACCCCATCGGTGATGGTAACATAATAGGTTGTGGTTTGTGTGGGAGTAACATTTATTGATGCTGTTGTGTCGCCGGTGGACCATGCATAATCATGAATCCGATAAAGCATTTCAACTTCAGAAGAAGAAATCGCTCTATCCCACAAGCCGACATCATCTGCTTTACCGTCAAGAGGCAACAAGTTTACGCCATCTTGATGCTTCCCTATTGAAAATGGTTGGATACCATAACTAGAAATATTGAAGCTATTGGTATATGAAACCTTTAACTTACCGTCTACATAAACTCTCTGCGTATTGTTTCGATCGCAAGTAGCTACAATATGATGCCAATTCCGATTTGAAAGTGTATCAAAATCAACCAACTCCATAAAGTTCCCACAATTAAACGTATTGCACTCTCCACAGTCTGTACGTACTAACCTAACATTTCCATGGTAAGAAGCTGATAACAAATGACCTCCGCCATACTTACAGATATTCTTGTGCTGAATTAAACCGTTGTATTGAGAAGAATCATTAAGGTAAAACCACCCTGAAATAGAATACTCAGTAGTCTGTGGGATTAGACTTTCTATGACATCATTCCCATTAAAGCTGTAAGCGCTATTTGGATTGCCATTACGATCTGAAGTAAGAGTAGCTCCTGTAACTGCTGCGTGATAGCCATTTCCAGACCGATCATTAGCATTACCACAAAAAGGATAGTAGGCTACCAATCCATTATTAAGAGATGAACCTAGTTCGGAGCAGTAGCTACCTCCAGAAGCAGAAGAAGAGAAACTTACAGAGCTGCCCTCACATATGGTAGTGTCCCCCTGCTCTATCTTGGCATTAAACAAACTCACATAAACTGAATCTTGTGCTGAACAGCCATTTGCATTAGTGACCGTAACAGCATACATTCCTGAGTTCGTTGCATAGGTAGTTTGAGTAGTTGCTCCGTTGCTCCAAGCATACGAAGTAAACCCGTTTCCTGCATCCAAAAGGGTAGAATCTTCTCCACAAACCATTAAGGTATCTTGTGGTAAATTAAATGACAAAGAACAGCCTGAGTTATATATCGAACTAACTTCAGTTGGTGTAAGTGCCCTATTCCAAATACCCACATCATCAAGTTTACCATTAAAAGCGTCCCATGCAGGATGATTCATTCTACCTAATGCCAAATCAGAAGCAAGTTGAATCTGAGAATTTACAGGATTACTAACTTGATCAATTAGTAATCCATTAAAATACAACTTCGCAACATTACCATCATTAGTATAAATTAAATTGATCCATTGATTGACAGAAATGGGATTAATTGGAGACAACGAAACATAATTAACTCCCTTAACACCATGGTATAAATGGGGATATTGATCTGCATTTGGCCACGAAACTACTAAGTGACTTTGTATATCTCTTCCTGGCCAGAATTCCAAAACACGAGGACTGTAACAACCATTACCTGAACGAGCCAACCAGATCGACAGCGATAAGCCGTTAGTAATATAAGTGGTATTAATATTGGCATCAATCCTTGGCAGACAACTAATTCCATCAAAGTCATAAGCACTATTAAGGTTACCATCTCTGTCTGCTGTAAGTGATGCTCCATTCACTATTCCATTATTTCCATTGCCGCTTTCATCATTGGCATTGCCATTAAATGGATACCAAGCCACAAGGCCTGAAGTTGGCAAATAATTAGGTGAATTTTGAGCATCACTGTAATTGGACCCTAATAAAATCAATAGTAGAAATAGGCAACGTTTCATAAATATTTTTTTACAAAAAAAAAGAATATGTCAACCCGCTCCTATATGAAATAGGTTAACTATGAAAGTTAACACCTAAATAGCTGATTTACTTGTAAATAAAAAATATCAACTTTCATAAAAAGATTAACGTTAAATGTTAAAATTATAAACCCGCTAACACAACTAAAAAGACAATAAATAAATTTAAGAACCATAAACTGTATTTTTTAGGGAACTCATCAAGGCTTACTCGTTATGTAATCGATAAAAACACTTCAAACAACCTACTTTCATACCTATACTTAACTAATTATAATTTAGACTTATAAAATATGAAAGCAAGCACTTTCCTATTTTTACGCAGTTCTTTTTTATCCTAAATAGAATTAGTCTACTTTTGGTCTACCTACGATTTAACACGCTCAAAAACAACTATGAAAAAGCTACTTTCATTTTATTTCTTGTTCATTTTATGCTCTTCTATTTATTCGAAAGAACAGGTAAAAATAATTTACAGCAACTTTAGAGCTGACTCAATTACCCTTAAACCACCTTTCAATCAACACCTCACTCAGGAAATGCTAAACGGGTTGGACAGCATTTGTAGCAAACCTGATGGCATTTTTTCTATTTTAATTGATAAAGATCAAATAATCGCCAACAGAAATGGTTTTTTAAATGTGTATAAATGGGAGAATGAAAAGTGGGTAGACTTGTATAAAGGCATTTACGGCGGACACAATTTCGGGAGTTTCTGTTTTATTTACAATGACGAATTATACGCTTATGGCGGTTATGGTTATTGGCAGTTTAATTCAAACCTAATCAAATTCAATAAAGTAGCTGGCGGTTGGGATTTAGTACAATCCATTGATTCATTTCAAGGGGTTATACAGCCATTTGTCAGACTAGTTGAAGATGAGTTACAGATAGTCGGCAGCAATACCTATGACCACGAGAAAACAATACCCGACAAAAACAAAGCAGAAATTAATCTAACAGACAACAGAATAAAAATAAAACAAACTACTTTCAAAATAGACACATCACTGTCTTATAAATTGACTAATGGTTTAAAGGTTTTCAACATTAAAAAGTATGGCATAAAAAGAATTGAAAATTTTAATCAAGTTCACCTTCTCATCCACGACTTTGAAACTGGTCAATACTACCTTCAAGATGAATTAATTCCCTTGCTCGAATTCATCCCACTGTCCTATTCGGATGGTCAGGAATTATACTTCTTGGATCCTCAAAACGAATTGATTAAAATCACCGAAGATATTTTAATGAAAGGTGCCAAACCAGTTGGAGTGCCTAGACCAACGAAACTAACCAATGGTGAAACACTCCTATCAGCAGGTGCAACGCTAAGCATTCTGCTTTTATTAAGTGGTTACCTATTTTACAAGAAAAGACGTAAACAACCCTTAATTTCAACTCCTGCTTCGGCTACTGCGGGCATTACTTATGAGAGTGAGGATGAGCAAATCATCAAAATGATGGGTAATTTAAGCGTGGTAGAAAACACGGTCATTACGCCCAACAGATTAGACAACATCCTTCAAATTGATGATTTAGACCTAGACTCTAAACGAGCTAGAAGATCTCAACTAATAAAGACCATCAATGCATTTACCCAAGAGAAAATTGGTTTTGAATACATAAACAGAGTAAGGGATGATAAAGATAAACGCTATGTCAATTATAAAATTGGTAAGCCTGATAAGCCAACCAATATTGAAAAATAAAAAAGCACCTCCAAATTGGAGATGCTTTCATCACTTGCACTAAATCAAGTATTAATTCTCTTGTGCCGCTTTAAATGTGTTGATTCCGCAGTCTAAAAACTCAGTATACTCCTCGACACTTGGCGTATATCCTACAGGATTACCTAATAGATATCCATCGGGGCTCAGCATAACATAATAAGGCTGTGAGTTATTGTTAAACACCTGCGTTTGGAACGTAGCCCATTTATTACCAATAGTTTTAATCTTTTTCTTTTTCAACTCTTTCCCTGCCATGTATTCAAATACACCTTGCTGCTCTTCAGGCAATAGCACTTTATCATCCACATAGAGTGAAACCAGTACGAAGTCTTCTTCTAGCTTTTTCTTTACTTCTTCCACAGTCCAAACCGACTCTTCCATTTTACGGCAGTTAACACAAGCCCAGCCTGTAAAATCAATCAATAATGGCTTATTGACACGCTTGGATTCTGCTAATGCCTCATCAAAGTCATCAAATTCTGCATGGAAGGTTTCTTTTTCGTACCAACTATAGAACGTAGGAGGTGGGAAACCACTTAATAAATTATGGTTCCAAGGAGTGGTTTTTAAAACTCCCGGAGCGATGTAAACAGTAAATGCTAGTACTATCATCGCTAACCCAATTCTAAATGGCGATAGCTTCTTAATTGGCGAATCGTGCGGAAATTTAATCCAACCGAATAAGTAGGCCGTTAAACCAATTCCAATAAGCGTCCATGTTAAAAAGAAAGTTTCACGCTTCAATAATCCCCATTGCTCTACTAAGTCAGCATTTGACAAGAATTTGATCGCTAGAGCTACTTCAATAAAACCCAATACCACTTTTACTGAGTTTAACCAACCACCAGATTTTGGCAATTTGCTCATCATGCTTGGGAAGGCTGCAAAAATGGCAAAAGGCAATCCTAATGCGATACCAAAACCACTCATAGCCGCAGTAATCGGCCAAGGTCCGTTCTTTAATGCATTTCCAAGTACGGTTCCTAATATCGGTCCTGTGCAAGAAAACGATACTAGCGCCAAGGTTAAGGCCATAAAGAAGATTCCTAAAATACCACCAACCTCTGATGCGTTATCCGCTTTATTGGTCAATTTGCTCGGCAAAGTAATTTCGAAATACCCAAAAAATGAAATCGCAAAAACAATAAAAACGATGAAAAAGATAATATTCAAGGTTACGCTTGTCGCAATTTCATTCAACACCGCAGGATCGGTATTAAAATGGAATGGAATACTCAGAATCGCATAGATTAGAAAAATAAAGAACCCATAAAGCAATGCTTTACCAAGTCCTTTTCCGCCACCGTCGCCTTTGGTGAAAAAACTTACCGTTAATGGAATCATTGGAAAAACACATGGCGTTAATAAAGCGATTAGCCCTCCAATAAACCCAAAAAGAAACACCATCCACACATTGCTTACTTCTTGTTTCTCCTCTCCGCAGTCACCTTGAGGATTGTCTAAATCAACATTTGGAAGTGTCGGAATTACTGTAGCAATATCCAGTGAAGCATCCACATCGGCTTTCTCCAATACATTTATCCCTTTTCCTGAGGCCAAATCAAACTCTACCTCTATGAGTTCAGGAGGCAAGCACATGGATTCGTTACAAACGATGTACTCAAACTCGATGTAATACACTTTATCTTTTAGACCATCTATGGTTGTTTTAAATACTACCTCATCTTCATAATAGTTCAGATACAAATCGGCAGTAGGATCAAAGGCTGCAATTAAATTACCTTCTTCCGTAAATCCATCATTTGGTTCTAGCGCTTTATTGAGGTAAAACTTGGTTGCCATTACCTGCTCTTCCGCCGACTTTTGTTTCTGTGAATACAAATGCCATCCTTCTCCAATAGCCCCTGTGAAGACAAACTCATAACTTCCACTAGCCTCATCTGTCATAGTGGAAGTGTACGTCCAATTAACGGCATCTAAAAAGTCGTCAGAAACTTCAGAAGGTTCATTTCCGGATATTGGAGCAGCATCACCCACTTGAAACTCAAATTCTATCGCTTCCGGAGGCAGACACATCTCATCATTACACACCATGGAATAGCTTTCTGCCTGAACAGTAAATCCATTGGGGTTTAAAATTTTGATTTTTTGTTTGAATGAAACTTCTTTTGCAAAGTAATTCAATACCATATCAAAGTTTTTATCAAACTCCGATATTGCTTCCGGCTCCATTACTTTGCCTATCAACTCATAGTCTGATGACTCAGTGAAGGTAAATTCTGTTGCGATTGGTCCATCATCATTTGGAAGCGTTTGAGAATACAAATGCCACCCTTCATCGATGGTTGCAGTAAATATGAGTTCCGCCTCAGATTCACTTATAGTATTTACAGAAGAACTCCATTTTATAGGTTCTTGAATTTGAGCAAACAGTAACGTATTTACCATCAAAAATATCGATAAAAGTATCGACTTTTTAATTCGGGAAAATTGAATCATTGTAGTGTAAATTTCATTGAATGAGTCCCAAATTTAACATAAAAGAAACAATAGAAGGGTTCCTTTTTCAAAATTGTTATCGCTAATCCATTGAAATGAGAAAAAAACCAGCTATCTTTTATTCATCCCGATCATTAAAGGAAATTTCTTCATTCCCTACAAGCCCAAACTTCCGTTTAGCTACATAAACAAGCAGATAAAGTATCGGCGTATCAATCAATGCTATCAGCAGCTTATACAAAAAGCCATTCGCCAGTAAATCGCCAAATCGGCTCCATTCAATACTTCCGAAAAAACACAGCAATAAAAGCACACTTGCTGTATCCACCAATTGGGAGGTGATCGTACTAAAGTTATTTCTTAACCAAAGGTGCTTTCCATTGGTTTTCTTTTTCCAAAAATGGTAAATTCTAATGTCAACAAATTGCGCTAACAAATAGGCAACCATGGACGCCGTAACTGCAGCTCCAGTCAAGCCAAACACTTGTGTAAATAACGCATCACTTACCGGCGACCAACTCGTAGCAGGAACCGCATCAGCCATTAAAACCAATAAGAAAATAAAAAAAGTGGACACCAAGCCCGAAACCACCACAAAATTAGCACGCTTTCGCCCGTAGATTTCAGAAATCAAATCAGTGATTAAAAAAGTAAGTGGGTAAGGTAGAATTCCAACAGACAGCTCAAAGGTGTATGAATTAAAAAAGTCCCAACTAAAAAACTTTTGAAAAATTAAGTTCCCACTAACTAAACAGGCGATAAAAATACCGCCGAGTAGAAAGTAAAACTTCTCTGCTGCTACTCGTTGTTTCCCGTTCATTTTCTAGTAACCACCCAAACCTGCTTGGTGTTTTCTGTTATTTTAAATCGATTGTCTGCACGATGGCCTACCACCCAAACAATTTCATTATTCGAGCGCAACAATTGGACCCTATCTTTTTGAAAAATAGATAGTTTTTCATCAACAAAAAAATCACTTAACTTTTTGAACGTATTCATTCCAAAAGGTTGAAAAGCATCGCCATTTTGCCAGCCATTAATGAGCAGCGGCTTTTTAATTAAATCTGCATCAAAAGCGGCAGCAGTTTTTCCATCAGGGAAATCCGTTAGCGCCTCTCTTAGCATTACGTCACCCTTCAACCATTTGTTGTCAAAAACCAATCCTCCAATCAATTCTTCTTTTACGGTATGTAAATGATCTTTTGCAGAAATGACTAAATCACTTCGGTTCATTAGCAACACATGAGTTTCAGACTCTAGAATAGCACCAGTAGAAAGGCCCGAGTCTGCAAAAATTTGCTCAATTTGAGTGGAATTAAATCCATATTCACTTAGTAATTCAAAAGCAATCAACTGTGGTGTAGCTGTTTGATTAAGCGCATCAAAATCAATGGTAATTTCTTTTGAAGAATTGGTTACAAATTTTTTCTTGAACGCCACCACTTCTTGATTTATTAGCAATTGCGCTTGGGCAATTAACTGCATGCTCTTTTGAGCACTTGGTATAAAAGATGGATTCAACTCTTCCAATAAAGGAATAATTTCCAATCGAATTTTATTTCGAACATACTTATTATCAGCATTAGAACTATCCTCTCGATACTGCAGATTTTTGCGATCTGCATACATCTTAATCTCTTTCTTTGTGGCAAAACTAAGCGGCCGAATAATGCGGTTTGATTTAATGGGAATACCTGAAAGGCCATTCGGACCGCTGCCTCTTAACAGGTTGATAAAAAATGTTTCTGCCTGATCATTTAAATGATGAGCCGTAACTAATTTATCCAATTGATGTCGCTCTAATAGGTCTTCAAACCAATCGTATCGCAACTCTCTAGCGGCCATCTGTGTAGAAATTTTTCGCTCCTCTGCCACCAGTTTGGTTTGGAAAGATATGGTATGAAAGGGAATAGCATGTTGCTCGCAATATTCCTTTACAAACAACTGATCTAAATCACTTTCGCGTGCTCTCAGTTTAAAATTGCAATGTGCAACAGCAATACTAACGCCATTTTCCTTGAGTAAGTCGATTAAAACCATGGAATCTATTCCTCCACTAACCGCAACCAATAAGCGATCATTAGGGGTAAATAACTGGTTAGTTTCATTGTATTGATTAAAACGCTCTAGCATGGTTTGGCAATAGGATTTGTTAAGTTAAACACGGACTTTGCCTTTAACAAACATTCTTCATATTCTTTTTCAGGGGTTGACTGATTGGTAATTGCGCCGCCAACAATTAGTGAACAATAACCAATTGTTGCATTATACTGCAGTGACCGGATAATCACATTAAAATCAAAATCTCCTTCAGGATCAAAATAGCCCACAGCGCCTGAATACCATCCTCGTCGAGCTTCTTCAAATTGATCAATCAATTGCATAGCTCGAACCTTTGGCGCTCCTGTCATCGAACCCATGGGAAATGCTTGCTTTATCGCTTCAAGGGATGATATGGACTCTTTAAGTTCCGCAGTCACCGTACTGATCATTTGATGCACTTTCGGAAACGTATACACTCCAAACAATTCAGCAACTTGAACCGAACCACGCTTGGCTACTTTCGATAGATCATTTCGCATTAGATCAACAATCATCACATTCTCATTTTGCTCTTTCGGATCGTTCTGAAGTTGATACGCCTCTGCTTTATCATTTCCGACTCGTTTAAGTGTTCCCTTGATGGGCTGGGCAATCAACATTTCTCCCCTTTTACACAAAAATCGTTCAGGAGTTGCTCCCATGAGATAAGAATTAGCCTGTTTAAAGAAAGTTGAAAATGGCATGGGTGCGCTATCGTTCAACGCTTCCATCACTGCATACGGATTAATGTGCGTATCCTCTGCATAAAACTCTTGACAAAAATTTACCTCATAAATATCACCACGTTGTATGTGCTGTTTCAGTTGACCAATACGTTCTAAATAGGCAGCTTTAGACAATCGAGGTGTTAACG
>CBFHZL010000094.1:0-10533 GCA_965660325.1 uncultured Acidiluteibacter sp. | reverse complement strand
GTTCCTGAAGAAACAAGTTATTTCTACATCAAAATACTTTCAGTTAATCTAATAGTTTTGGTATCTGTTTTTTTATTAAAAAAAAGATATAAGAATTAGTAGTATTACCTCAAACGCCCGTTCGCGCGGACTTGCCTGTCCGTCTGTCAGGCGGGTAGTCCGTGAAAATAAGCGTGAACAAGGGGAGGAATTGAAGTCCGCTCAAGGCACGTAAAATAATGAGTAGTATACTTACTCAAGACCAATACACTATGAAGATGTTTTTAATATATTGCCCGTCCGAGCTGAATTGCCTGTCCGTCCGTCAGGCGGGTAGTCCGTGAAAATAAGTGTGAAAGAGGAGAGGAATTGAAGTCCGCTCGAACGGATCTATCAACACACCCAATTAATTTCACTCTTACCTTAATCTTCTACATTAAGTAAATCACTTATGTCGATTAGCTACATTTTTAACTAGATTTGGAATCCCCATAAAAAAGAAAATTTCTTTTTTTAAAGACAGATAAAAACTAACCCCTACGCCATGAGATTAGTCGTTGCGCTCATCCTCTCCATGTTTTGGAGTACCCTTATTTATAGTCAAATACCTTCAGGATACTATTCTGCCGCTGCAGGTCTTAGCGGTAATGCTTTGAAGTCAGCACTGAACGATATTGTCGACGGTCACGTTGAGTTTCCATATACCAGTAGCGCTATGGATGCGTGGGATGTGCTGAAGTTGGCCGATCAAGACCCCAATAACCCCAACAATGTGATTGGGTTGTACTCCAACTTTTCAATGAATGGTCCATTGGAATACAACAGTGCACAAGGATGGAGCCGAGAGCACGTTTGGGCAAAGTCGCGTGGTGATTTTAATACTAGCCGTGGAGTTGGTACAGATTTACATAATTTGAGAGCCGAAGATATTTCGACGAATACGGCAAGAAATAATCGAAATTTTGATGTAGCAACTATCCAATACATTGATGGAAGCGGGAATTATTTTGGGTCTACAGATTCATATACTTCTTCCACTGCTTGGGTTTGGGAGCCAAGAGATGAGGTGAAAGGAGATGTGGCTCGCATTATCTTTTACATGGCTGTTCGTTACGAAGGAGAACAAGGAGAGTTGGATTTGGAGTTGACCGATAGTATATTGCCCAAATCAAGCAAGCTACCGCTGCATGGCAATGCGCGAACATTATATCAATGGCATTTAGCAGATACGGTTAGCGCTGCAGAGCGCAGAAGAAACGACACCATTTTTAAGTATCAACAAAACCGGAATCCGTTTGTGGATCATCCGGAGTATGTAGCTGCTATTTTTGGTGCAACCTTTGGCACAACGGTCGGTCAATCGACTATAAAACCCCTTGTTGATGAGGTAGTTACTGTGTTTCCAACGCCATCAGCGGATAGTTTTACCGTATCGCTAACAAATGGGTTTCTCCGGGTTGTTTCTGTATACGATGCTAGAGGAGTGCTTGTGCTACAGCAGCAGTTGAACAATACCGATCGAGTGAACTTTCAGACACCTTTAAAACGGGGGTATTACACCATTGAGGTGATCGATTCGAGTGGCAACATACATCGGGCAAAGCACCTTGTTAATTAGCGGAGGCGTTACAGTTATGGTCGATTGTATTGCAATTTCTGTCAAGTGAAATTTGGGTAGATAAATAGTTATTATTGAATCTATCCAATGGATAAACGATGATTAATGGAAATCGTTTTTTATATTTGGAAATCAAACTTTAAAAAATAGTCTATGTTACGACCCTTATTTTTAGCGCTTATTTTGGCAACTTCCTTATTTAGTTGCGGTAATTATCAAACCAAAACCACTGAATTAGAAATTGACTTAAAGGCAGATGGACCCTTTTTCGCAGGTGCCAATAGTTTGATAGGAGAGGTGCAGTTTGATGCAGCTACAGTGCTTGGTGTCGATGATTTTTCTGAAATTTCTAATGTAACCATCTCAGAAATTTCGGTGGAGCTAGAAGATGGACAAACCTTTACCTTGGATCAGTTTGGCAGTGCCGCTATTCAATTGGTGAGTGACAATAGCCCAATGACGAGCATAGCGGTGATGAATCCAATTGTTGTAAAAGATGATGAAATTAACCTAAGAGTGAGCAATGAAGCAGAAGTGACGAGCTTTTTTAAAGATGGTACGTTTTCTGTATTGCTTGATCTCGACTTCTTGGAAGATAGCTATGAAGACTACCTAGAAGCAGATGTAGAAATGAATTTAACAATTGAATATAAATAATAGAAAAAGATGAAAAAGTGGATAACAATGCTATCGTTTGTAGTAGCTGTATTGATTTCGTTTAGTGGTATTGCACAAGAAAAAGCTGATCGTTTGGTGGGTGTTTGGGAACCCAGTCACGGTAAGGCGAAAGTGAAAATTGACAAGATTGGTAGTAAGTACTACGGTAAAATTGTATGGTTAAAAGAACCAAATGATCCTCAAACAGGTGAGCCAAAAGTAGATAAGAACAATCCTGATGAGGCCATGCAAGCTACTCCATTGAGAGGCTACAGAATTTTAAAGGATTTTGTTTATACTGATAAAAATGAATGGACTGAAGGAACGATTTACGATCCGGAGAATGGAAATACGTATAGCTGTATCATTAAAATGACGGACGAGAACACCTTGGACATTAGAGGTTACATTGGTGTATCTGCATTAGGTAGAACGGATGTATGGAAGCGTTTAAAAATGCCGTCAAGAAAGAAATAATTTATTCATTAATAAAGTAAAAATGAAGCATCAACGCTACCATTGGATCTTTGCATTGGCATTGGGGTTATTTACGACTACCACATTTGCTCAAACAGACACCACAGCAGCAGAAGAAGAGGATTACAGTATCTATGATAATCTGGACTTTGTAGACGAAGGAGCCAAACGCTTTGCTTCGGCAAAAATAAAAGGAATTAGTCCACAAAAATTAATCACCGTAGGGTACGACTTTCAAGGCAGCTATGATTTAGAGGCAGGAAGTAATTTGGGTAGCCTATCGGAAACAGCTACCGTAAACAACACTCAAGGGTTACGTTTGGAGGCAAACATTCCTGTTTATTCTAAAAATAGCCTAATTGTGCAAGTTGGCGCCCGTTATTGGGACATCAATTACGATATTGAAAACGCCGATCAGTTTAATAATCCAATGATTGAGTCGCTCAATGATAATGGCTTGACGAGTTTGGGATTAAACACCACCATTTACAAACCTCTTAATGAAAACAGTTTTTTACTGTTTAAATTGGATGCAGGAATGAATGGAGATTTTGCTATGAGCGATTTGCAACCAATGAAGTACAATCGGTATTCTGTTGCAGCTTTATGGGGAAAACGACCAAATGATAACAAGCAGTGGGCTGTGGGTTTATCTCGTACGTACCGAGCAGGAGAATTGAATTACATTCCGGTAGTGATGTATAACTGGACATCGGTGAACAACAAATGGGGAACAGAGATTTTATTCCCTGCACGCGGTCATGTGCGTTACACCTTAAATCCACGGAGCATGCTTTTCGCAGGGTTTGAATTAGAGGGGAACAGTTTTAGAATAGGAAATCAAAAAGCTGACTTTAATCCAAACGATGCACCTGAGCTAGATGACTTAGAAATCAGACGCAGTGAGCTGCGCTTCCGATTGATGTACGAGCGACAGATAACTGGTTTTATTTGGCTATCAGCGCAAGCGGGATACCGATATAATTATTCCTACAATGTGGATCAGTTAGAGGATGGAGAAGACTTTTACCGTGGATTTTTCGGTGATCAAGACTATGCTTTTGAAAATGATTTAACGAATCCGTTTTACTTTAACATCAGCATTAATTTAGTAAGTCCATAAAAACAACATATTATTTTAGGGAAGGGGAGAAGCCATCAGTGTTTCTTCCCTTTTTTTTGGGTGAGATTATCGCTTAATGATTTTGCTCACAGCAGAGGAAGTTTTTAAGAAGTAAATCCCCGATTGCATATTTACGAGGCTCAATGTAATGCTGTTGGTGTTTTTTTCGATCAGTTCTGCTTTATCGGTTACATCTTGGCCAAGCAGATTAACGACTTGCATTTGATTTAATTCATTTCTACTACCACTAATCGTTACTTGGTTAATCGTAGGATTGGGGTAAATGGAGATATGCTCTTTTTGTCGGCTGGTAGATATTGTTTGAATACCACTATAAGAAAATACACCATTAAAATCAGTTTGTTTTAATCGATAGTAGGAGGTCTGTGGGAGTGGGTTTGAATCGATATAGGAGTATTGGACCACTTCAGATGAGTTGCCTTTACCACTTATTGTTGTGAGTACAGACCAATTGGAGGCATCTTTTGATCGTTCTAAAGTAAAGTAATCATTATTAATTTCTGTAGCTGTTTCCCAAGATAGTTTAACTTCATTTTGCAAATTTAACTGAGCTGAAAATGAGAGCAATTCTATTGGAAGTGTTCCACATAGTACCGCGGCTGAAAACTGGGGGGAGATATTGTAAAAGGTAGAAGGGTTATTTTGATTATTAAACTCCGTCGCAATCCAATCAGGAGAAAGTACTCCTAAAAAAGATCGAATTTCATCTAAATTGCCTTGAAATCGATTTCCACTTTCACCCAATGCAGTTTCACCACCTATTGATGCATTTCCTGCTGCAGCGTTTAATGTACCTACATCTGTAGTGCTTGCAACCAAGCTGCCATTTAGGTAAATAGCCTTAAAGCCTGTAGATGTATTGTAAGTAACGGTTACATGATACCACACATTATTAGCAACTAAAACTGGTGAATCTAGAGAAGTACCTCCAACGCCTCTAATATAAAATCGAATTCTACCGGCTCCAGGGTCACCTAGGCTGATCGCATGGCCACCAGATCCATTTGTTTCATCGTCACAAATTATTCGCTGTCCTGTGCGTGTCCGGTCGGTGGTTCTAAACCAGCCTGAATAGGAAAAGCTACTCGTTTTATTAGGATGATTACTTAATTCTATCCAATGATTTGGATCTACGAAGCTTTGTCCATCGGCAAGTTTTGCAGGTGATAAATCGGTAGAACCATTGTTGGTTCCATTGTTACCATTTCCTGATGCATCAGAAAAATCATTATGCAAGTGCCAAACACCATCGTATCCTGCATTCCACACATCGCTAGTAGAGGGATTGCTGCTTACAGAGGAGTTGCCATAATACATTAATATATTAAAGTCAATAGTAGGGGAAAGGGAAGGTATTTTTACCCATGCTACGTAAGTACCTGTGGCTGGAGAGTAGCTTTCGATTTGATGATCTAATTCGGTGCTACAGTCACCAATGGTGAAAATAATATCATATCCGTTGATGTTTTCCACATTTCCGCCACTAGAAGTATGTCGTAAGTCTCCGTCGGTAAAACTTATGAGCACAGGAAAGTTAAGATGATTTGTACTACCTTCAACTTGGGAAGATTGGATGAGGACTTGTTTACCAAAACTATAGCCGGGTGGTTGGGCTACAGCAATAATATATAAGAAAAAACTACTTAATAAAGTTAGGTACTTCATTTTTCTTCATTATCTACGAGTAATTAATGAAGCAGTAGGTATCCTTGGGTTAGTTTATTACAAAAATAGAAAAACAGAGACATTATAATCAATCGTTTTTACCTCGTTCTTAACATTAAAAAGTTGATAACGCCTTAGTTTACTTTGTCCTTATTTCAGTAGTAGATAAAGGATAATATGGTTCATTATGATCAAATGAATTTGGAGAAGCACTTAGAAGTATTCTTATTGAGAACTAAATGGCAAACCAACAGGAAAAGATATAAAAAAACTCCCTACTCATTTTGAATAGGGAGCTACAACCGGCTTACAAAAGCTGATTTATTTCAATTCTTTTACACCTTGATTCCAAAGTACAAAACTCCAGATGTCTGCCCACTCTTCAATGGTTTTAGAGGTTGGCTTACCGGCTCCGTGACCAGCATTTACATCTACACGAATCAATAATGGATTTTTATCTGAGCCTTTATCTTGTAGCTCAGATATAAATTTAAAGGAGTGTGCAGGTACCACACGGTCATCGTGGTCTGCTGTGGTCACCATTGTTGAAGGATAATCCGTTCCTTTTTCTACATTATGCAAAGGAGAATAAGTCAATAAGTTTTCAAAACTTTCTTTGGTTTCGCTGTCTCCATATTCACCAGCCCAAGCCCAACCGATGGTAAACTTGTGGTAGCGAAGCATGTCTAATACGCCAACTCCTGGAAGTGCGACTTGAGCCAAGTCAGGACGCTGAGTCATTACTGCACCAATCAATAAACCTCCATTACTTCGGCCATGAATGGCAAGTTTTTCGGTTGAGGTGTAGTTATTTTTCTTCAGGTATTCACCGGCAGCAATGAAATCATCAAATACGTTTTGTTTTTTATCCTTCATTCCCGCTTTGTGCCAGTCTTCGCCATATTCACTACCTCCGCGAAGGTTAGCCACAGCGTAGATACCACCTTGCTCTAAAAATACAGTTGTTTTTACATCGTAATAGGGCTTTATGCTGATGTTAAATCCTCCATAAGCATATAGGAATGTTGGATTTTGACTATTCATTTCTAACCCTTTTTTGTGGGTAATGAACATCGGAATCTTAGTGCCATCCTTACTTTCATAAAACACTTGCTTTGTCTCGTAAGCATCCCCATCAAATGCTGTTTTTGCTTCATACCATATGGATGACTCTTTTGTCTTCATATCGTATTTGTAAATAGTTCCTGGTTTGGTGTAGGATGAAAAAGAGTAAAACGCCAAAGAGGTGTCTTTGTCTCCGCTAAAACCTGCTGAACCTAGACCTGGCAAATCGATAGCATGGCTAAAAGTACCGTCCATTTCATAAATCTCTAAAGCTGTTACCACATCTTTCATGTATGAAGCCACCAATTGATCATTGGCTAAAGAAACGCTGTTTAAATAGTCTTTTTTCTCCGGTAATACGTCTACCCAGTTGGATTTGTCTGGCTGACTTAAATCAATTTTTACCAAACGATTATTCGGTGCATTGTAGTTGGTAAATAACAGGATTTCTCCATCTGAGTAGTTGACTACATTTTGCTCATTTTCAAAGTCATCCACCAAGGTAACGAAGTCGTTATCTTTTTCTAACTCTTTTACCATTAGGGTGTTTCCAGAGGTCGATTCAGACCCTGAAATGATTAACAATGTCTGAGCTTCATTTACACCGGCGTAAAAGTTACGTTCAGGATTCTCGGTATCTTCAAAAACCAATTGGTCAGCAGACTGCTTCGTTCCTAATTGGTGGTAATATACTTTGTGAAATTCATTTTTATTGGAGAATTCTGATCCATCTTTGGGAGCGTCGTAGCTGCTGTAATAGAAGCCATCTTTGTACCAAGAGATACCTGAAAATTTTACCCAGTTAATGGTATCTTGAAGCATTTCTTTGGATTCCATGTCCATCACTTGGATTTCTAACCAATCTGAACCAGCTTTTGAAACGCCAAAGGCCATATACTTCGCATCCTTAGAAAAGCTAAGTTCATTAAGTGCAGTGGTCCCGTCTGCAGACCATTCGTTAGGATTAAGCAAGACCTTTTCTTCACCTTCTAAACTTTCTTTGTAGTAAAGCACAGACTGGTTTTGGATTCCATCATTTTTATAATAGAAGTAATAATCACCTTTGGAAAATGGAGTCGAAACTTTTTCATAGTTCCATAATTCAGTGAGCCTTGTTTTCAGCTGATCACGATAAGGGATTTGACTCAAATAGTCAAAAGTGACTTCATTTTGAGCCTTCACCCATTGGGCAGTTTCTTCAGAGCGGTCGTCTTCTAACCATCGATAAGGGTCAGTAATGGATGTCCCAAAATAATCATCTGAAATAGTATCTTTTCGTACTTCAGGATACGACTTTAACTGAATATCCACTGCCGCTTCTTCCTTTTGAGCAGCATCGTTACAAGCGAATAGACATAGTGCTGATGCCGCGATTAGTATTCTTTTCATAGTGTGCTTTTTTTGTTGCGTAAACTTAATGAATTTCAATAGTTTTAGTTTGCCTTTATTGCAATTAAATCGATGAATAAGAAACATTAAGTGATTTTATATCTCTCATTATTAATTTATTAATATTCATATGCTAAAGACTATTTATAAAGTGAATATTATATCGAGGAGTTACCTAATCAATTAGTTCTATCATAGTGCCAATTAAAGTTGTATTTTCGAGTTGCTAAAAAAATCTTAAAATTAAATGCTATGCGAATTATTGGAATCATCGCGGTATGTCTTGGCTTTATTGCATGTGGACAACCGGAAGAAAAACAAGTAGAAGTAATCGACCAAAATGAAGATTTTCAGTCATACACCACGAAATTTGTCGATCATTTATGGAAAACTTACCCAAGTTGGGCAAGTGGGGAAGGCATGCACAAATACGATAGTGTGTTGACTATATTCAACGCGGAGAAGCGAAAAGAGGTTAGGGCGTTTATTGATTCAAATAAGTTAGCGTTGAGTCATTTTCAGTTAGAAGGCCTGAATGAGCTCAACCAAATTGATTATTACTTGATCCGTGATTTTTTATCAAAAGAAACGTTTTATTTAGATGATATGAAAGGAGGGCAGTGGAACCCTGCACAATACAATTTAGGTGGTCAGTTTTTCAATGTGTTAAGTTTCCAAGGTAAAACATTGGAGGATCGCTTAACTGCCATAAACCATAAGTTGGAACGTGTACCGGACTATTATTCGTTTGCAAAGAAAAATATTAAGAAGCCTACGTTGGTGCATACTAACTTAGCTATTTCTCAAATTGCAGGCTCAGTTTCTATTTTTGATCAATCCATTCGCGATTCTGTGGACTTATCGAGTTGGTCCAAAGAAGAAAAAGAAGCTATGGGCGAAAAGTTAGATGAAGCTATATCGGCTATTAACGGCTACGTTTCATGGCTATCCGATGAGTTAAAACCGCAAGTTGAAAGTGGTGAACGGGCACGTGATTTTAGGTTGGGTGATACCCTTTATGATCAAAAGTTCAAATACAATATGGGATCTTCATTTTCTGCACGTGAAATCTACCAAAAGGCGATTGAACGAAAGCTATTGCTGCATGAGAAAATGTATGATGTAACTGCCCGATTATGGCCAACATATTTTGGTGAAACTACACTGCCAGAGTATCGCGAAGAAGCCATTATGAAAATGATTGATACACTGTCATATGTGCATGCTCACCGAGATTCATTCATTACCACTATACGGGCTCAAATTCCTGAATTGGTTGATTTTATTAATGAAGAAGATTTAATCACCTTAGATCCTGAAAAACCACTAACCATCAGAGCTACTCCGGAGTATATGAGAGGTGTTGCGGGTGCTTCTATTTCTGCTCCCGGACCATATGATGCAGATGCGGAAACTTATTATAACGTTACACCTTTAGATCACTATACAGCCGAAGAAGCAGAAAGCTATTTAAGGGAGTACAATCAATATTTACTTCAAATACTTAACATTCACGAAGCGATTCCGGGCCACTATACACAATTAGTATACAGCAATAAGTCTCCAAGCTTAATTAAAAGTATATTAGGAAATGGTGCCATGATTGAAGGGTGGGCTGTTTATACGGAACTAATGATGCTAGAGAACGGCTATGGAAATAATTCTGATGAATTATGGTTAATGTATTACAAATGGAACCTGCGGACCGTTTGCAATACTATATTGGATTATGGTGTACACGTTTTAGGAATGAACGAGGAGGAAGCTATTACTTTATTGACAAAAGAAGCTTTTCAGCAAGAAGAGGAAGCAAGAGGTAAGTGGAGAAGAGTGCAGCTTACATCTGTTCAGCTGTGTAGTTACTTTACCGGGTTCTATGAGATTATAGATCTGCGAGAAGAATTAAAACGTAAGAAAGGAGACCAATTTGATTTAAAAGCATTCCATGAAGAGTTTTTAAGTTATGGTAGTGCTCCTGTAAAATACATACGAATGCTGATGGTTGACTAAGAATCATTTTTCACTATAAAATAACACTCTAATTTTATTTTGATATTAGGGTGTTATTTTTTAGTTGTTTAGCACAAAGCGCACAAGGTTTATTTATAATATTTTAAGATTATTACTAACCTTATAAGAATACCTGCGTACATTAGAACTACAGAAGACTAAATAACCCACCATGAAAACTCTTACCACTCTTCTGCTATTTCTGACCACTTACGTAAGCTTTGGCCAATGCTTTCGGGTGTTAGATGGGAATGGCAACTTTAGCAATACTAATCCCGAATGGATAAGCTGTACACCTGGAAACTATAACCTAATTCTGCAAACCGATGTAGCTATTGGTCCTTACACAGTAGATTGGGGTGATGGAAATTCAAACAGTGGTGCAAGTATAATTCCTCCTGCATTTATACAGCATACATATGCTGCTTCAACAAGTAACTTTACAATTACTATCACAGAGACGTCTACGGGCTGCACCATTACCGGTTTGGTAGTTTTAGAACGGAATCCCCTAGCATCTATTCAACTC
>CBFHZL010000093.1:0-10762 GCA_965660325.1 uncultured Acidiluteibacter sp. | reverse complement strand
GGGGTTAGGTGGCTCGAAGATACTCATAAAATTGAATACTACAAGCGTACTGCCTAAAAATTAATTAGTTGCAGAAAATGCGTAGGTGTGGGGCTTGCATGGTCTGCAAGTTCGCAGGAGCCGGATGGTTTAAATCAGCTTATTTCTGTCCAAATTGAGTTGTTCCGGAACGGTTACCAATGGTAGCACCCGTGTTTTATTTTCTTTTTAGTCGTGTCGTGTCAATAGCGTTGGTTTCTATTAATTTGTTCAAGTCATTTCTAGTACGTTCATTAATTTCTGATTCAAGTATAATTTTTCTTTTCCCACTCTTACCGATTTAAGAAATCCTTTTTCTTCTAGTGCGATTAAATAATTCCCCACTGTTTTAGGTGTTCCCAATTTAAGATCAATTAGGTTTTGCCTTTTAGTATAGGGTAGCTTAAAAATGACTTCAACCAAATCTTTAGAATAAACTTTAGGAAGTTCTTTCCTTATTTCTTGACTCGTAGCTTCCATCAGCTGAATTATTGATCCGAGTCTTGTTAGCCCTTTAATGGCTGTTTTTTCCACCATGTCTAGCATGTATAGTATGAATATTGACCAATCATTCTTTTCAGTAACAGCTCTTAAACCTTTGTAATAGTCATCTTTGTGCTGAATGATGTATTCGCTTAAAAACAGGGCAGGGATGTCAAGTAAATTTTCGAGCTTCAGTTGGAGCAAGAGCAAAATACGACCCGTTCTTCCATTGCCATCAGAAAATGGGTGAATAGCTTCGAATTGGTAATGTGAGATGGCCATTTTAATTAGAGGGTCTATTGCTTGATGCTCATTGATGAAAGTTTCTAGATTAGCCATCTTGTCTCTAATTACTTCTTCTCCTGATGGCGGAGTGTAAATGACTTCTCCTCTTGTATTTGATAAAGTAGTCCCAGGAGTAGTTCGTATACCTGCTGAATTTTGCTTAATACATTGAACGAGTTCTATGCATAGATTAGTGGTAATAAAAGGCGTTTTTTTGAGGCGCTCAAACCCAAGCCATATTGCTTCTTTATAACTAATAACTTCTTTAGTCGCCGAATTGTCAAACTTTTTATCCGCCACAGCAGCCTGATATAAGTCATCGTTTGTAGTTATGATGTTCTCTATTTCGGAGCTAGCTTTTGCCTCTTGTAAGTGAAGTGTGTCTAGGAAAAGACTAGGGTTTGGGAGATTTCTAATCGCACCATTTAGTTGGGCTAAAGCCCTACTAGCTAGAATCGTTTTTCTTAAAATCGCTTTCGTTTCTAAATCCGCTTTGGGAGGAAGCAGTGGAAGGCTATTATAAGGTTTAGATTTATCGAGGCTATTCATGACGCGAGTAGATGTTACATTTAAAATTCATTCAAGGGTAAAATTAACAATAATTTACCCTTGATGATGTTACGGTGGTAAATTTTACCCTTATCCTTGGCATGAGGCACTACTATCACTTACATCTGTAGGTTAATACTATTTCGTTTAAAAAAATACATTCAATTAGTAACCAATTAAGGGAGTGGGGGTTAGGTGGCTCGAAGATGCTCATAAAATGGAATACTACAAGCGTACTGCATAAAAATTAATTAGTTGCGTAAAATACGTAGGCGAGAAAAGAACACGGGATGTAAGGCTGTGGGAATGGGTATTCCTACAGCTATTTTTTTGGTGAAGTTTACCAATAATTTTAATTACTCTTTGTACTTAATATACAGCAATTGACATACTTTATCCATTGCTTTAAAAACTGATACATCAAAATTTGATGCTTTTGTAATGCTTGTTAAAGTTACAACAGCATTATAAAGTATTTCATTATCGTTATAGCTAATTCGTTCAATAAAATTTACTTTATTGCTTCCTTTTGGTGAATTGGATACAATTACTTCTTTTGTAATTACATCTATTGCAAATAATACGTCTTTATTCATTTTTTACTTAATTAGTGATGATGACACCTTCCGTTGGTGTTGGTTGTTTTGTTCTTGCATCTTGCTCCTTTTTGTGTGGTTCCTGAGCATTGGCGAGCAGAAGTTGTTGCTTTTTTTGTGGTTTGGCCGGCGCAACAATTTGTACCTACAGTTGTATTATGAATTTTACATACACAACTGTTTGATTTGCTGCGATTACATCTCATACATAATAGCTGAATATTGGAGGGGCTGCTGGCTCCTCCGCATGAGAATGGTGTTATATGGTCGTATTCTAAACTCACCGAACTTCCACAACACTGGCATACGCCACCATCTCTTGTAAAAACAATTTTTTTTGTATTAGTTGAAATATATCGACTCTGTGAAAATCCATAAATACTGATTATCAGTAAAAGGGATAATAAAAATAATTTTTTCATTCTTTTTCTTTAAAATTAAATTTTACTAAAGAATGGCAACATGCGAAAAAGTGCAATTCTCCTTATTTCTCATTCTATATACACGTTATTTTTTATTTGTTAAATTGCTAGTAATGAACTATAAAAGTGTTTATTAATAATCCTTTCTCATTTAAAAAAACATCGAAGAAATTAGTTGCCATTAATCAATTTTACAGTTAAGAGTAACCAATTAAGGGAGTAGGGGTTAGGTGCTTCGAAGATATCCATAAAATGGAATACTACAAGCGTACTGCTTAAAAATTAATTAGTTGCAGAGAAATACGTAGGCGAGAAGAAAATTACGGACTACAAGTCCACGTTAACAGGTTTTACTATATATCGTGTTATAAATCGGTTTTCCTATTTAAGTTCAAGTTTCTCAATTCGGTTTCCAATTGTAATGTCTTTCATTTCTTCCTCTAAGAATTTAAAGTCCTCCTTTTGAACTGATTTAATTTGCTCTCCCTTTTTCAAAAGATGTATTTCATCACAAGTATCACTTAAAGTTGAAAAAATATGGGATGAAATAAGAATTGTTTTGTTCAATGCTTTCAGCTTCAATATTATTTCAGTCAAAATAATGTTACTTTGAATATCAACTCCGTTAAAAGGTTCATCAAGAATAAAGTACTGATTTTCTTGAAGTAGAATTGCCGTTATTGCTAGCTTCTTTTTCATCCCTGTTGAGTAGGTGGAAGCATATTGATTTAGTGGAAGATCGAAAATATTTTTCTGATCGATATTGATATTTTTTTTATTTCGAGCATTACACAAAAGCCTTATGTATTCTTTGCCTGTTATCTTTGAGAAAAAGAAAGGATTTGTCAGAAGCAATCCTAAATGATTTTTTAAGGGTGTAATGTCGGAACTTATTTCTCCGCTATAACTTTCTAAACCTGCTATACATCTAAATAAAGTTGTTTTCCCAGCACCATTTTCTCCCACTATGCCATAAACTTTTCCTTTTGAAAGTTCTAAAGAGATGTTTTTCAAAACCTCATTATTACCATAGCTTTTACTTAGCTCTTTAATTATAATCATTCAACACTAATTTTAAGTTGGAAATGGATTTAGTATAGAAAAATAGGATAACTATTAATAACAACGGCGGAAAGTAAAGACTAAATGCTAATACTATCCCTTCTGGTAAACTCATCTCTCTGGGATATGCTGAATATTTTGCAAGAATTATGGTCCAAAGAAATAAAGTTCCAATCAAGAAAAAGAGTATTATCATTTCAAAATCAATTGGATAGAAAATTAAAAGGCTAGTTAAAATTGGAATGACCAATAAAGTAATAAAAGCAGTTGCAACTATAATTTTCTTTACTAAAAAGGACCTTGGGGTTTCAGCGTGAACCCACACATAGTATTCATTTTCAGGTTTTGAATAGTAACTCAATGTGGTTAGAAAAATCAACAACATGGAGAAAATGCCTAAGTTTAAATTGTCAACACTAATGGCAATATAAGTCAATGCATAAGCAATGGGAAATAAGAAAAAGGTCTTTCTAAAACCTGTTGAAAATTCAAATGGCTTTTTCGAAAATGGTGTTGGGATGACTATGTTATAATTAGTTCGAAAAGATATTAAGGCAATACTAACTGAACATAAAAGCAAAATACAAGCTTCAAAAAATAAATTTTTGTACGAAAGGAAAGAAACAAAAGGTATACAAAGGATAAAGTTCTCAATAACTCTTATTTTGAGTTTTGAATTATTTCCGAAAGTGGATAGTAAAAAGTAGTTTCTATTTTTTGCAGAAAGTTTCAATAGAATACTTAGACAAGTCAATATAACCAAGTATTTTGCGAACTCTGTTGCATGAAAAATGTATCCTGAAAGCAAAACAAAGGCAGCTAAACCCAAAACATAACCCAAAAGAGGATTAAGTCCTGCTTCCATCATCTTTCGATTTGTCAGCACATATTGCAATTCAAAGTAGTCTTTCATTTTATGCTAGCTGTGTTTTTTTATAATTACTTGTAGCACGCGCATATAATACAATCAGCGCTTCATATGCCTATTTAACTATAGCTTAAAGTAATAAAATCTAGTTGTATTTTACTATACTAATTTAATTTATAGCTTATTAAGGTATCCTAAATACTAGATCTCATTTACACATCTTTAAAACTTCACAATTATCCGTCCCTTCGTTTTTCCGGCTAAAATCGCATCCAAATAAGGGTCTAATTCTTCTAATGAAATAAACGTAGCTGAATCTTCAGGTAGTTTAGCGTTCCATTCGTTGCTTAATTTACGCCATAATTCTGCACGTATGCTCATCGGGCATTCGGCTGATTCTACGCCCAATAAGTTTATCCCATTTAAGATAAACGGATAAACGGTAGTCGATAAGTCAGGGCTAGCTACTAAACCACAAGTAGCTACATTTCCATTTCTGCCACAGGCTTTTAATAAGGTGGCTAAAGTGTTACCGCCAACAGTGTCGATGGCGCCGGCCCATTTAGGACGCAGTAAAGGCCGCTTACTGTCATCATTGGTAAATTCTCTGGGTTCTATTTGTGTCGCGCCCAGTTGGGTTAAGTAATCCACTTCTTTTTTTCCGGTGGAAGCAATCACTTCATAACCTGCATGGGCTAGTATAGCAACGGCCATAGAGCCAACACCACCAGTTGCACCGGTAACTGCGATCTTTCCCATTTCAGGTGTTTGTCCGCTCATTTCCATTTTATGCAACGCTAGAGCCGCTGTAAATCCCGCTGTACCGAATTGCTGACTTTTCTCGAAACTTAAGTTAGTAGGCTTTTTAACTACCCAGTCGGCAGGTACTCGGATGTATTCTGCAAAGGCACCATCGTGGTTCATTCCTAAATCATAGGAGGTTACAATTACTTCATCACCTTTTGAAAACCGACTGTCATCTGAATGTACCACAATACCTGAAGCGTCAATGCCCGGGGTGTGCGGATATTCGCGTGTTATTCCTTTATGCCCTGAGGCAGACAAACCATCTTTATAATTTAAACCGGCAAAAAGCACCTTTATAGTGACTTCTCCTTCAGGTAAGTCGTCGATATTCCTTTGCTCGATAGAGCGGGTAAACTTTCCGTTTTCGTCTTCACGAACGATCAATGCGTTAAATGTTGTGGGTAGTTCCATAATTATTGAGCGATTAATAGTCTAAAATTGTCGTAGTACACTGTTTTTCGATCTGGATTCCAAAAATACACTTTCAGCTCTCCATCGATTTGCTTGGGCAGTTCTGTTCTAAAATGCAGGTGTTGCCAACTTCCAGTGGTGTCTACTTCATTTTCTAGGTAATAAGGTTGATAAAATTGATTGCCTAATGCCACTACAATGGAAGTAGTCGACATAGAGTCGGGCAGAAGAACATCCAAATCAATCACTACATCCGTAGCAAAATCATTGCTAGTTTGTTCGAATTGTTGACTGTAGGTTAGGCCAAACTCAGTTTGTTCGTTGAGTACTTGGGCTTCATCCTGTATATTTGAATAATTGTTATATCCTTGATATTGTTTCCCTGAATCGCTTGAAAAATCAAGAAAAGAGTAGTGGTAGAGGCGATTAAAAAAGTTAATGGAAGTAGTATCTTCTGACGGCTTTAAGAGCCTTAGTTGTTTCGTACGATCAATATAGTCTAAGTGATAAATGAGGTCTGGAAAGTTTTGATAAATATCCGAAAACAAGAAGGTATCTATGACGGTAGTATAATCAAGCGGCAGCTTAAGTGCTTCAACTATATTACTATCGCTAGTTGTCAGTACAGCCACACCCTTTCTGTTGAGTAGAATAAATGGAGAGTTCGTAGTATAGGCATCCAAGGCCAAAACTGTAGCTTCAGGGCTTACTTGATTTTGTGCTAATAGTTGCTTGCCTGATTTATACGCATGGTAAGCAATTTGTGTGCGATCTTCAGGGTTGATTTTATACCGCTCGTTGAGTGATATCTTGGTATATCCTACACTTCCGATAATAAAAACGAGTAGAAATGCATAAGCTCCTTTTTGGAACGCTTTAGGGATAGAAACACTTCTAAGAGATAACCCCATCCACAAAAGTATAACTGGTAAAAAGGTATCTAAAAAGTAATAATCGTGATCTACAAATTGCTGCCCCATGGCAAAGAAAAAGCACACAACACCAATGGTGTTGATCAATAGAAATAAGCGCGTAAATTGGATTTCCTTGGTTAAAGCATTTCGCCTGGAATAATTTACCATATAAAGTCGCATTACTCCCAATAGTACCACATAATGGTAAGAGCTAAAGTATTCATCAGACCATCGTTCGTGTACTTTAATTAATGTATTAATTAACTCACTAAAGGAGTTGATGGATAACAGTTTATTAAGAAAAATATTACCATAAACTGAACCTAGGTAATGGTTGTAAATATTGTAACCAATCACAATTACAAGGCCAAAAAACAAGCTTAAAAGTGCAGGCCAATTGATGCGCTTTTTTATAACGCTATTGATCGCATATGTGCTTATTAGCGCTATCAACGGTATGATAAAAGGCAGTCGAATGAGAGCAGCTAATGTAATCCAGCCAATCGAAACTACTAACGTGCGTTTATTCTCCGTTTTCAAATGAATTAATCCATAATACAACCCAATGAAAAGAAATGAAAATGCGGCAGAAGAGGGAAGAAACCCATTCAAGTAATAGGCGTAAAATGGCAATGTTAGCGTGAATAAACCTATCAGAGCGCCGATCTTACGAGATTCAACTAGCCGGCTAAAAAATAGATAGAGGTAGTAAACGCCGGTGAGTCCAATGAGCAGGTTAACGGTTCTAAAAATGGGGATAATGTCTGCTTGTAAGGCTTCACTAATGAGGGCAACAATGTATTCAATAATTGGAAAATCTACTGCTGTAATTCCTTGCTCAGTGATTAAGTTAAAATTACATGGGAGTAATAAATTGAATCCATTTTGTTGAAAACAGAGGGCTATAGCCAGTCGGTCTGATTGCGTCCAAGCGTGAACAAAAGCTGGAAAAGTAGACATGGTTGGCCAATAATAAAACAGCGCAACTAAAGCTAAACTAATAAGAACGAATAGGTTCGATCTTTTAGTGTCCGTAAATATGTGTTCCCAATACTTCTTCATTGTCTACAAGTGAAAGTACTTATTTATGCGGATAATGTTATAACGGAATTAAGTTGACTTGCTAACAATAAAAAATGCCCCTGAATGATTTAAATTCAGGGGCATCAGTTGGTTATTAACGATAAATTATACCATTTCTTCTTGTTCAATAGGTGCTCTAAACACAATTTGTTGGTCAAAAACATCCATTACTACTTTGTCGCCTGCTTTTACTTTACCCGCTAATATTTGTTTAGACAGTTCATTGAGTACTTTCTTCTGAATAACTCGCTTAACTGGTCGTGCACCAAATTGTGGATCAAACCCTTCATTGGATACAAACTCTATTGCTTCAGGAGTAAAACTAAGCTCAATATCACTTTGCTTCGCCAATTTAGCAACACCTTCTAATTGTATCCGTACGATTTGTCCCATATTGCTTCGGCTCAGTGGCGTAAACATGATGGTTTCATCAATTCGATTAATAAATTCAGGGCGCATCGATTTCTTTAACAACCCGAAAACATCAGTCTTGGTGGCTTCATAAACTCGATCAAATTCAGCCTCTTTAATGCCATCAAAGTTCTCTTGAATGATGTTAGAACCTAAGTTTGATGTCATAATGATGATGGTATTTTTGAAATTAACCAACCGTCCTTTGTTGTCTGTCAATCGACCATCGTCCAATACTTGAAGCAAAATGTTAAAAACATCAGGGTGCGCTTTTTCAATCTCATCTAACAATATAACAGAATAGGGTCTACGTCTTACTGCTTCAGTTAACTGACCTCCTTCATCATAACCGACATATCCTGGAGGTGCTCCAACTAACCTGCTTACTGCATGTCGTTCTTGATACTCACTCATATCTATCCGAGTCATCGCATTCTCATCGCTAAAGAGGTAGTCACTTAATGCTTTGGCTAACTCTGTTTTCCCTACACCGGTAGTTCCTAAGAATATAAATGATCCAATTGGTTTTTTCTGGTCTTGTAATCCTGCACGGCTTCTTCTAATTGCGTCTGCAACTGCTACAATTGCTTCATCTTGACCGACCACACGTTTGTGTAACTCATCTTCAAGTTTTAATAATTTTTGACGCTCACTTTCAAGCATTTTGCTAATTGGTATACCAGTCCATCGAGCTACCACTGCAGCAATTTCTTCTGCATCTACTTCTTCTTTTATCAGCGTAGACTTGGACTTATTTTCCTTCAACTGCTGCTTGAATTGCTCTAAGTTCAGTTCTGCATCTTTAATCTTTCCGTAGCGAATTTCTGCTACTTTGCCGTAATCGCCTGCTCTTTCAGCTTGCTCCGCTTCTAATCGATATTGCTCGATGGCTTCTTTGGCTTTTTGTACACCTTCAATAATCGTTCGCTCACTTTGCCATTTCGCATTCAATTCGTCGCGTTTTTCTGTGAGATTTGCGATTTCCTCAGAGAGTAAGCTCAATTTGCGCTCGTCTTTCTCTCGTTTTATTGCTTCACGCTCGATTTCTAACTGCATGATTTTTCGATCTAACTCATCCATCTCTTCAGGTTTTGAGTTAATTTCCATCCGCAGCTTAGAAGCCGCCTCATCGATTAAGTCAATTGCTTTATCCGGTAAAAAACGATCGGTAATGTATCGCTGAGAAAGCTCTACTGCCTGAATGATTGCTTCATCTTTAATCTGCACTTTATGGTGTGTCTCATACTTATCCTTGATACCTCTTAAGATAGAAATGGCATCTTCCGTATTGGGCTCATCAATCAGTACTTTTTGAAAACGTCGTTCAAGCGCTTTGTCTTTTTCAAAATACTTTTGGTACTCGTTTAGGGTAGTGGCGCCTACCGCTCTTAATTCACCTCTTGCTAAAGCAGGTTTTAAAATGTTGGCTGCATCCATAGCTCCTTCGCCACCACCTGCACCCACAAGGGTATGAATCTCGTCAATAAACAAGACAATTTCTCCGGCTGCACTAGTAACTTCTTTTACAACTGCCTTTAATCGCTCTTCAAACTCTCCTTTGTATTTAGCACCTGCAACTAATGCACCCATATCTAAACTGAAAAACTTTTTAGATATTAGATTATCAGGGACATCACCGTTTACAATTCGGTGAGCAATCCCCTCAGCTATAGCAGTTTTACCAACACCAGGCTCACCAATTAGAATTGGGTTGTTTTTGGTGCGTCGTGATAAAATCTGCAAGACACGTCTTATTTCTTCATCTCGGCCGATAACGGGATCAAGTTTTCCTGATTCCGCCATTTTATTGAGGTTTATGGCATACTTCTCTAAAGAATTATAGGTTTCTTCTTGAGATGCAGAAGTAACTTTTTCTCCATTTCTTAATTCTTCTATTGCTTTAGTCAACTGTTTCTCAGATATTCCACTATCTTTTAATAGTTGTGATATCTGATCTTTATTATCAAGAATCGCCAATAAAAGATGTTCCAATGAAACATATTCATCTCCAAATGACTTTAAATAGCTATTCGCTTTTTGAAGCACAGAATTTGCGCTTCTAGACAAATAGACATCGCCGCCACTAACTTTTGGATAGCTTGCCACAATTCGATCGAGCGCTTGAATAACAGTTGAAAGATTAACTCCTAATTTTTGGAAAAGGTAAGGACTTACATTTTCATCTACATTGAATATAGCTTTCAATAAATGGCCTGTCTCTATAGCTTGTTGTCCATTTTCCATCGCAAGTTGCTGCGCTTGCTGTACAGCTTCTTGAGACTTTATGGTGAAATTTTTAAAATTCATATTGTGTTTTTTTTAATTGTTCAAATTGGTTTCAATTAGCAACATCAAATTGGTTTCCAATGCTACATTTATGCTGTAAATCGGAATTTTTGACATAAAAAAAGAGCTTTTTAGCGATAAAAAGCTCTTTTTAGTGACATTATGACCAATTTAATTAATTACAATTCTCTTTTGATATCTCCCTACATTCGTTTCTATTTGTACAAAATAAACTCCTTGAGGGAGGTTAGATACGTTTAACTCTTCTTGGTATGGAGAACTTAAAACTACTGCACCTATGGAATTTAAAATAGTAACTGAAGTTGCATTTATTGTAGGATTTGATAACTGCACTGAAAGTAGGTCACTAGTAGGAATAGGGTATAGCGTAATACTCTTATCTAAGATATTTTGATCTTCTACGCTAGTTATAAAGTTATTTCGTGTTAGAATCCACCTTTCAGGATCTAAACTAGCAGCTGTTATCGCAAATGGGATGGAAGTGGTAAATGTTTCCCCTGAGAAGGCATGATTGAAAACGATTGTTGTATCATTGCTTGATCCTTC
>CBFHZL010000092.1:0-10879 GCA_965660325.1 uncultured Acidiluteibacter sp. | reverse complement strand
AGTTTTTAATAGAGGGCGTAATTGTTAAATATAATACACGAATTATGAAAAATATTGTTAAGAATATCAGTTTTGTCGTAATGGCATTAGCTATATCCGCTTCCTCATATGGAAGGGAAGGTGAGCGCACAGCTCAACAAGGAAATAGCAACAATAATAATGGTGGTCAAGGGTTAGCAGTAAACTGTACTCCTTCGAAGAAAGTTATTTTGTTGTCATATAACAATGCGAGTACATTTATTTATTCCAATGGTTTACTTTGGCAGAACAGAGCGAATGGTGTTGCTGGATATGAAGTGCCTGCTAATTCTGGTCGTTTTGCCCTTTACTCAGGTGGTTTATGGTTAGGAGGAACTGATGTGAACGGTCAGCTTAAAGCCGCAGTTTCTACATTCGGTAATGGGAATGATTATTGGACGGGTCCTTTGGATACTACAGGTAATGCTGAGATTCAGCCTGATCAATGTGAGTTTTATGATCGATTTGACACTGTAAGGAAAGCTGATGTGCAACAATTTGTTGCCTTCAACTTAGCCACAGAGGAAGAACGTCGTGAAAACTTTTTGGGGTATACGGTGCCGAAGTCTATAATTAACTGGCCTGGTAATGGTAACACTAATAATGGTGAAGCTTTGCGTTTGGCGCCTTTTATGGACTTGAATGGTGACGGAATCTATGAACCAGAGAGAGAAGGTGACTATCCTTTCTATGATTTAGCCGGTGATATTGATTGTCGTGCTCCAAGAAAGAACAAAAGTGAAGCTGGTCGTCGTCCTCTATTCGGAGATTATACCATATGGTGGGTTTTTAACGATAAAGGGAATATACATACAGAATCTAACGCTCCTGGTATTGGTATGGAAATTCGTGCTCAGGCATTTGCATTTGCAACGAATGATGAAATTAATTCAATGACTTTCTATAATTATGAACTAGTTAATAGAAGTACTTTTACATTGACAAATACGTATTTTGGAAACTGGGTTGATCCTGATTTAGGAAACGCTTCCGATGATTTTGTTGGATGTGATGTTCAGCGTGGTCTAGGTTATTGCTACAATGGAGATGACGATGATCAAGATGCTAATGGTCAAGTTGGTTATGGATTAAATCCTCCTGCAATTGGTATTGACTATTTTGAAGGTCCGTTTCAAGATGCGGATAGTATTAATAATAACTACGGAATAGGACCAGGTGAGGCCTTGAATGGGTTAGGTTATTTTAATCCTGCAGATCAAGATCCTGATACGATTATAGATAACGAGCGTTTCGGAATGAGACGTTTTGTATATCACAATATTGGAACAGCAGATAACGGTGATCCATCAGCTTCTGCACACTATTATAACTACTTAAGAGGTATTTGGAAGAATGGTCAACGTATGCTTTACGGTGGTGATGGTCTTCGTGCTACAGGAGTAGAACCATTTCCTACTGACTTTATGTTCCCAGGTGTTACAGATTCATTAGGTTGGGGTACTAATAATGCTCCGGTTTCTAATACAAACTGGTCTGAAACTAATCCAGGTGGTGGTTCTCCATCAAATCCTGTTGGGGATAGAAGATTTTTACAATCTGCTGGTCCTTTTACATTGGAGCCTGGAAATATTAACGATATTACAGTAGGAGTTGTATATGGTCGAGCTACTAGTGGTGGTCGTTTAGAGTCTATTGAGCGACTTTTTGATGCAGATGATAAAGCACAGATTTTATTTGATAACTGTTTTAAAGTTTTAAGTGGTCCCGATGCTCCTGATGTTTTTGTACAAGAGCTTGACGAAGAGATTATTCTTTATTTGGACAACTCTCCAACATCTAATAACTTCAAAGAGCAATACAGCGAAAAAGATCCAAACATCGTTACGCCATCAAACTTGGTTCAAGATTCTATATTTTACGATGATAGATATAGATTTCAGGGATATCAAATTTATCAACTGGCAGCGGAAGATGTTTCTGTTGGAGATTTAAATGATGAAACTAAAGCACGATTGGTTGCTCAAGTTGACTTACGTGATGACGTTACTCAATTGGTTAACTATACCTTCGATGATGAAATTAAAGCAAATCGTCCTGAAGTTAAGGTAAATGGTGAAAACAAGGGTATTCGTCATAGTTTTAGAGTAACAACAGATTTATTTGCAACCGGTGATAACCGTTTGGTAAACTTCAAGTCTTATTATTTTATCGCGATAGCATATGGATATAATGAGTTTAAGCCTTATGCTCAAGACGTACCACCAAACCCGTCTAATCCTTTAGGTGCAGATATCAATGGTCAATTGACTCCTTATTTGTCAGGTAGACAAAATGGTCAAGGTGGTTCTATACGTCCTGTTTTAGCTATACCAAGAAATACTTTCTCAGAGAAAGAAGGAGCAATTGCTAGAGCTGACTATGGTGATCAAGTTGCTGTTACCCGTCTTCAAGGTAAAGGTAATGGAGGATATGGTATCCAATTAACCGATGCGACATTAGCCAAAATTGGTTCTACAACCGATGGAGATTACACTGATACGCTTGACTATATTGTTGGCGCCTCTCCTATTGAGGTGAAGGTAATCGATCCGTTAGAGGTAAGAGCTGATTCATATATACTTCAAGTTAAGAGCCCTGAAGGAAGCACGGACTCAAGTGTTACAGAAGAGTCTTCTTGGATTCTTTTTCCTGAAATTGCTGAAGAAACGGATACAATAAAATCTGATCAGACGCTTAAGTTAGAAAATGAGCAAGTAATACAAAAATGGGGTATATCTGTAAAGATTTCACTAGGTCAAGAGCCCGGTCTTATCGGTTCATTTAATAATGGCTTTATTGGTGCTGATTTAAAGTTCGATGATCCGAATAATGATTGGTTGCAAGGTATTCCTGATGCTGATGGATTTACTTTCCAAAACTGGATTCTTTCAGGTCAGATTAGAGGCGGTGATGATGACCCTACTTTCGATAAGTACTTTGATGATGTATTTAACAATGATGTTGGTCGTTTTGAAGATCCCGAAGAGAACTACGAGAATATTTTAGGAGGAATAGTTGCTCCTTTCGGTCTAGTTCAATACAGAGCAGGTGATACCGCAGGTACAACTACAGATGGTTCAGTAGTATTAAACTCACCAGGTTATAGCTTCCAAGCTTCTGGGTATTCTCGACTGAATTATTTGAGTTCTGCAACAATTGTTTTTACTGATGATAAGAGTAAATGGACTAGAGTTCCTGTAATTGAGTTGCAAGAGGAACGTTTTAAGGCTGTCGGAAATAGATCTCGTCATAATGTTAGAGCATCTCAATCTGTGGATAAGGACGGTAATCCTGCTCCTGTAGGTGCAGTTGCAAGTAATGATCCTAATGACCCTGCTTACATTAGTCCGACAGGTATGGGATGGTTCCCTGGTTATGCAGTAGATATTGAAACCGGTGAACGATTAAATATGGCATTTGGTGAAGACAGCTGGTATGGTGCTGATAACGGTTCTGATATGATTTGGAATCCAACTTCTACAGAAACAACAGGAACATTTAATGCTCAGAATTTAGTATGGGGTGGTAAACACTATGTGTATGTGTTTAGAAAAACACTGCCTGTTGAGCCACTATTTATCTCACCAAACTTTAGATTTCCGACATACGATGCTGGTCAAAAGTTAATGAGTGCATTTACGAGCTCAAACTCCTTATTGAAGAACGTTGCATGGGGGAGTTGTTCTTGGGTAATGATACCAATGTTGAAGGAAGGTGCAGAGTTGTTATCAACAGACGCGACTTTAACTATTCAAGTATCTCGTCCATTAGGCTCTTATTACACAGGATTAGAGGCATTGGATCCTAATTCAGGTATTCGAAATGAAAGTCGTCCTGTTTACAAGTTCAATACAAATGGTTTAGAGCCTATTCTTGGTGATCGCACTACCCTTAATGAAGCGATCGATCAGATTCGAGCTGTACCAAACCCATATTATGCATATTCTCAGTATGAGTCAGGTATTTTGGATAATGTGGTTAAGATTACTAATCTTCCAAAGGAAGCAAATGTTCGAATTTATAACCTTGCAGGAACTTTAATTCGCGAGTATAATAAGAATGCTGAAGTTCCATTTATTGACTGGGATTTAAAGAACCAAGCTAATATTTCAGTTTCTAGTGGTGTTTACATCATTCACGTTGAAATACCGGGTGTTGGTGAAAAAGTAATTAGATGGTTCGGTGTAATGAGACCAATCGATTTGAACAACTTTTAATATTAACATAGACTACTTTATATAGCGCATATGAAAAATTTAAATAAAATAACATTAATGTTCTCGTTGGTGGTACTATGCTCAACTGCATTCGCCGGTAATGAAGACAGAGCCGGAGAGGCAGGTGCTTCTGAAATTCTAATTAATCCATGGGCAAGATCAGGTGGATTTGGTAATGCAAATTCAACTAGTATTCGTGGTATTGAAGCTATTTCCCTAAATGTAGCGGGACTTGCACAGACCGAAGGTACGGAGCTAGCATTTTCAAATACTAACTATCTTAGCGGTACAGGTATACGAATCAATTCATTTGGATTGGCTCAATCTGTAGGTGAAACAGGTGTAGTTGGAATCAGTGTAGCCTCTATGTCATTTGGCGATAATGATATTACTACTGTCGATTTGCCTCAAGGTGGCATTGGTAGCTTTAGCCCTACATTCCTCAATATAGGGGTATCATACTCAAAAACTTTCTCTAATAGCATTTACGGTGGACTTACTGTTAAGTTAATCAATGAGTCAACTGCAAATGCATCTGCATCTGGTATTGCTTTAGATGCAGGTGTTAAGTATGTAACAGGTAAGTATGATCAAATCCAGTTCGGTATTACTTTAAGAAATGTAGGGCCTCCTATGAAATTTTCAGGTAATGGGTTGGCTGTAAATACATCATTGCCGGGGAATGATTTTAATAGAACATTAAATTCAAGATCTTCTGACTATGAATTGCCTTCTCAAATTTTAATCGGTGTTTCTTATGACTTCTTTCTTGCAGGAAGAGACACAATCAATGATAAATTATCATCGACACACCGTTTAACTGCTGCCGGTAACTTCACTTCTAATTCATTTACTCGTGATCAAATTTCACTAGGAGCTGAATATGCTTTCCGTGAGATGTTCATGCTTAGAGGTTCATTTGCATATGAAGAGGAAATACTTAATGAGGATTTGTCTAGAACTGCAACAGTAGGTCCTGCAGCAGGTGCAACTATCGCCATCCCGCTTGGACAAGGTGGCACTAAATTGGCATTAGATTATTCTTATAGAGTTACAAGAACCTTTGATGGTACGCATACTATTGGATTGCGCATAGATCTATAGGTTATATCAAATAAACTATTAAATTATCTTGAAGAGAATCCCGTTTTACGGGATTCTCTTTTTGAATTTATATTAATTGAGAAATTATGTCAAACGTAAGTTATTTTACAGAGGAAGGGTTGCAAAAGTTGAAGGATGAGTTAAAACATCTTCGTACTGTTGAAAGACCAAATATATCTAAGCAAATTGGTGAAGCTAGAGATAAAGGAGATTTATCTGAAAATGCCGAGTATGATGCTGCCAAAGAAGCACAAGGACTTTTGGAAATGAAAATTTCAAAGCTAGAAACATTGATCGGGAATGCTAGGGTTGTTGACGAATCTCAATTGGATACATCTAAGGTTTTAGTGCTATCTAAAGTTAAGATCAAAAATACAGCTACCAAAGCTGAGATGGAATATACGTTGGTTTCTGAGAAGGAGGCTAACCTAAAAGAAAAGAAAATTTCAGTAGACTCTCCTATTGGTAAGGGACTTCTTGGAAAAGCTGTAGGTGACATTGCAGAGGTTCAGGTTCCTTCAGGGATTATGAAATTAGAAATCATCTCTATTTCTAGATAATATGAGTACAATATTCTCAAAAATTCTTTCCGGAGAGATTCCTGCTCATATAATCGCAGAAGACGATCATTTCTTGGCGTTTCTTGATATTAGCCCCCTTGCAAAGGGACATACTCTTGTAATTCCTAAGAAACCTATTGACTATATATTCGATATGGAGGATGAAAACTATAGCGATCTATGGCTTTTTGCTAAATCTGTCGCTAAATTGATTAAAGCAAAGATTCCTTGTAAAAAAGTGGGTACAGCTGTCATAGGTTTAGAAGTTGCACACGCACATATTCACTTAGTACCAATTAATAATGTAAGTAATATCAACTTTGCTGCTCCTAAATTATCTTTATCACAAGAGGAATTGGCAGAGATAGCTAAGCTAATAAAAGGTTAATTTAGGCTTGTCGGTCAGGATTTTGTTTTAAAAAGGCATCCCAACCTGATACACCTTTAGATTTCATCGGTTTTCCCGATTGAAAATAGTGGCATACTGCAACTGCAAGAGCATCTGTTGCATCAAGATACTTTGGATCTACCTCATAGGGTACAATAGTTTTGAGCATTGCAGCTACTTGTTCTTTCGTTGCTTGGCCTCTTCCCGTAACCGATTTTTTTACTTTTTTAGGCAAATACTCTTCTACAGGAATGTCTTTTGAAAGAGATGCTGCAATTGCTACTCCTTGAGCTCTTCCTAACTTTAGCATCGACTGTACATTCTTACCAAAGAATTGTGCCTCAATGGCAGTTTCGTCAGGTTTGTACTCTTCTATTAAATGTATGGTTCGTTCAAATATCCGTTTGAGTCGAATTTGATGATCACCTAGTTTGGCAAGATGTATTACACCCATCGCTACAAGTGAAATCTTCCTATTTTTCACCTGTATAATTCCGTAACCCATTACATTGGTGCCTGGATCAATCCCTAATATTACCTTATCTTCTACTATCTTTGCCATCGGTGTATTTATTAGTAAAATTATATAAAAAATTATTGCCTTTTTTAGTGCCTGCCATTGGCTTCTCGGCAATGAGTTTTATCGTTATTGAAATCTATAACCGATATGATGGTTTGCCTGCTATTTCTTCATCAGGAGATAGTTTTAACTCGGCTTACCTTGTATTTGCGATAGCATTAATGCCATTAAACTGGCTAATTGAAGCTGTCAAGTGGCGTAGATTAATAGCGAAATTTCAAGTAATGCGTTTATCGACGTCTTATCTGTCGATTTATTGTGGTGTTGCTGCTAGTATTCTCACTCCTAACCGAATTGGAGACTACGGAGGAAGGTTGCGATTTATAAAGCCCGAGAATCGCTTAAAGGCTATATATGCGACTTTTGTTGCTTCATTTTATCAAACCATTGTAACCTTATTTGTTGGGATTTCTGGACTTTTGTTTTATCTCAACCAATTTAGTGAAGTTCAATTCAAAACTAGCTACTTCCCTTTAGTCGTCTGCTTTTCTATTGCATACCTTTTTGTCCTTTTACGTATGAAGTCCCTGATCAAATGGTTACTGTCTTTTCAGTTCACCAACTCATATCATGCTTCCTTTACCTGGTTTTTATCGCTTGAGACAAAGGAGCTGTATATTACTTTTTTGATGGCAACTTTACGATATTGTGTGTTTATGGTACAATTTATTTTAGTCGTGAATTTCTTTCAGCTTGAATCACCTTTGTTGTTATTAATAGCAGCTATTTCTATCTTGTACCTATTTACCACAATTATCCCCTCAGGTGTGATTACTGATTTGATTATTCGAGGTGCAGTCGCACTGGTTGTTTTCGGACCCATTATCCACGATGAAGGTATTATTTTGTGGAGCGTAGCTATTATTTGGTTGCTCAATTTAGCCTTGCCGGCTTTGATTGGTGGTCTGTTGTTGCTTTCGTATCGCCCTAATCGAATGGTAAAATGATTGGAATATTCTATTACATCTTGGGTATCCTTTATGCTTATTTGTTTTTTCGGTTTTATCGCGGATTGAAACAGGGAACAGCTCCATCTATTACGAGTGAGGAACCTAAAGATAAGGTGAGCATAGTGATAGCTTTTAGAAATGAAGAGCCTTCCCTATCTACTTTGTTTGCTTCTCTAGCAAGACAGACCCAGCAAAACTTTCAATTGATACTTGTAAATGATCATTCCACGGATAATTTCATGCCGATTATTGACGAATGGTCAGATGTGTTTCAAGAGTTTACTCTTGTGCATCTTGATAAAGGTTATGGTAAAAAGTATGCTATTGCAAAGGGAGTGTTACATGCAAAATATGATAATATCTTAGTGACTGATACAGACTGCGTATTACCTGTGGATTGGGTGCGCATTATGTTACAATCTTTAAGTGGGCATCTAGAAGTTAAACTGGTTGCAGGTATTGTTTCCCTATCAGGAAATTCATTTTTTCAGCGGCTTCAACAATTAGAGTTTTCTAGTTTAATCGCTTCCTCTGTTGGAGCTGCAAAACAAAACCGCGGTTTTATGCTAAATGCTGCTAGCATGGGCTTTAAGAAGTCTTTCTATTTGGACGTGATGAATGAGCTTTTGTCCACCCCAACCCCTAGTGGGGATGACATATTCTTATTAAGTGCATGTAAAAGAAATTATACGAATGGTTTTTGTTATATCTCGGATCCATCAATTTTAGTCAACACTCCTGCAAAAAGTACCCTTCGTGATTTCTTATCACAACGGATTCGATGGGCATCAAAAACGGCGTATTATAAAGATCCGCTTATAAAAAGAGTAGCATTGTTAGTCGGATTTACTCACTTAGCACTTCTGCTTGGAGCGATCGGCATTTTCTTTTTCAATGGCATCATTTATCCATTCCTATCTCTTTTGATCTTAAAACTAATTATAGACTTTCTATTATTATATCGATACTTGAGAGGTATTCAACAACTGTATCTTCTCAACTATTTTTTGATTGTTGAAATTTTGTTGCCTTTCTACATTATTTTTGTTGGAATTTCTTCTCAATTTGTAAAGTACACTTGGAAAGACCGAAGTTATAGCCATTGAAAGCAAACGATACATCCTATTCATTAACACAACTTGCACTCCATCGACTTCGAAAGAATAAGCTTGCTATGGCAGGTCTTGCTGTTATTTTAGTTTATTTATTAATTGCAGTAATGGGTCCATTTGTTCGGAAAGATCAAACATCGAAAGCTAATGACCAACATCTAGAGTTATCTATCAAAAAGCCGGGGTTCTCAGTTTCTTTTCTGAACGTATCTACACCTAAAACTATTGACCCTTGGTACCAAACTTGGCTTTTTGGACGGAAAACAACACCCCAAAAGGTTCCTATTTTTAACTATCAATTATCTTTGGACTCTTTATCTGTTGAGTTATTCACCGGAGATGATGTCAATAATGGACGAATTCAACGTTTTTCATTACAAACTCTCGCCGATAATAATCAGCTGGACTATTCTCAGTTTTCAAAAACAGAGCTCGTTGAAGAACTGATAACTACCGAAACGTATTGGTTGGGAACAGATCGCTACGGTAGAGATGTTTTGAGTCGATTAATGGCCGGTACATGGGTTTCGTTTACAGTTGGCGCCATTTCTATTTTTATTTCCTTGGTTATTGGAATTACACTTGGGTCAGTAGCTGGATTCTTTCGTGGAAAAGTAGATGACTTTATCATGTGGTTGATCAATGTAATTTGGTCCATACCCACATTACTTTTGGTGATTGCAATTGCTTTGGCACTTGGAAAAGGTTTCTGGCAAGTATTTGTTGCAGTTGGGCTTACCATGTGGGTAGAAGTTGCGCGAGTAGTCCGTGGTCAGGTATTGAGCCTGCGGGAGAAGGAATATGTAGAAGCAGGCAAAGCGCTTGGATACTTGGATAGTCGAGTTATTTTTAAACACATTATTCCGAATGTAATCGGTCCAGTCATCGTAATTTCTGCTGCTAACTTTGCCTCTGCCATATTGGTAGAAGCTGGTCTTAGCTTTTTGGGTTTGGGTGCTCAGCCTCCGCAAGCAACTTGGGGCAAAATGATTAGTGAACACAAAGGCTATGTAATCACCGGTGATGCCTACTTAGCCATTTTACCAGGTGTTGCTATATTTATTCTAGTTTTTGCATTCGTATTGCTAGGAAATGGTCTTAGAGATGCGCTTGATACGAAATTAGAAAATTAGCAAAACAGATAGGTAAACCACACATCCAATAGCGAACATCAACAGGGTATACGGTAAAATCTGCTGCGCCTTAAGCTTGGTAACTGCAAGTAATGGAAGCGCCCAAAATGGCTGTAGCATGTTGGTTAATTGATCGCCGTATGCCAAAGCTAAAATGCTTTTTGGTAAGCTAACTCCTATTTCTTGAGCAGCTTGAACAATGATGGGGCCTTGCACTGCCCATTGTCCGCCTCCGCTTGGCACAAAAATATTGACAATGCCAGCGCTAATAAGACTAAAAATAGGGAACGTCGTTTCAGTGGAGATGGAAACAAAAAAATCAGAGAAGGAGTGAATAATACCACTGGAATTCATGACACCCATGATACCAAAATAGATTGGGAATTGAATCAATATTCCTGCCGCACCGCTTATTCCTTGGTCGATTGCACCTAGGAAGTCTTTGATGGATTGATGAAAGAGTAGGCACAATCCAAATAGAAAAAAGTTAATGTAATTAAGGTTAATAAAGCCCATACCCGACACCTCAAATGTAGTAGCTCCTTTGTAGATGGCATAGGCAATAAATAGGCCACCAATAGTTTTCCCAAACCAATTTGACTGATCTATTTGCTCTGCACCTTTTTTAACTTTTCTTTCTTCTTCTTTCTGGTAAACGAATAGGTTGGTCACTTTTGATGACCTTGTTGCTTTGCCAACAAAGTACAGCCCAATAGGTATGGCAAACAGTATACTAATAGAAGCCGCAATATTCATTGGAGAAAAAACAGTCTCAGCAAAGCTAATACTGCTCGGAAGTGTTACAATTGATTCTTCG
>CBFHZL010000091.1:0-10970 GCA_965660325.1 uncultured Acidiluteibacter sp. | reverse complement strand
ATACCTACTATCGGTGAGATAATAGCTTCTTTTTCCGCTTTGGATGGATAGTCAATAAGTGAAAGCTCCGTTTGAGCAATGTAGTCCTGAATTTGGCCATTGTAAGGTGATTGGTGCAACGATTGGTAACTAGAAGGAATCACCTTAAAATAATTAGAGTCCAGCTCTCCTATTGGTCCTGCGGCAAATCCCCAATACAATACCTGATTCGCGAATTTTAATTGTTCTTTCGAACTATCTACTTTCATCATTTGGTTTAATGCAATCGCAACGGTATTTTGCGGCCCGTATTCTGAAGAAGCTAAAAAAAACTCGTACGGCAATTGCATACCTGCTTGGGTAAAGGAGCGCTCATAATTATCATCTTCGAGGATGAATTTGCTCTTCTCAGGGTGTAAGTCTTTGGCTTCTGATGCAATCGATTGCATTTGCTGATAACGAAACCTCAGCAATTCTCCACGGTCAAAAATCCCTGATAGGTTCCAACCCAATAGAATCAAAAGGAAACCGGCTACAATACTTTTTATGGTAGTGTTCCATTGCAGATTAAAGCTAATCAATGGCAACATCAATAAAAGGGTGAAAGGCAGCAGCATAACCTCGTTGTACCATTTGTAATCGCCATTTTTCAGGTTGATTACAGCCAAAGCAATCAAAAACAAGTAGCTGAAAAAACTAAAAAGCGCCAACTTGAATTTTTGGGCCAACAGTAAAAGTATCGGCACAGCAAAAAGTAAAATAGCAGCACTAAGATAATGGCTGCTATACTGCAGTAAAAGATCCGACACCACACCACCCCAATCCACTACCTCATTGGATAGTGTTTGCAGTCGCTGCTGCTCGTATGCGGAAAATGAAAGTAACTTAACTAACGTCGCAGAGAGTAGAAAAAGCCCGAATGATTTGAGCGCATCCGTAAACTTCCACTCCGAAAGCAATAAAGTGATAAAGTGAGCACCCACGATTAGGAAAAAGGAAGGGTGAGCCATTACACTCAGCCATAACAGAGGATAATACACTAGATAATACTTTTCAAAATGAGTTGAATTGGCAAATGCTGCAAAGAATAATGTAGCAAAACCCGCGGCATAAAATACTTCCAGATAGGGAGAAAAGTAAGCCCAATGACCGCTGACCATAAGCAGCGTAAATAACCAAGCTGCACGCTTGTTTTTGATGATGTGCAGCAGCCATGCGGTTATTCCATAAAAGAAAAGCGCATGATAGACAGAATGTATGAGCAGCACTTTTTTTAGTGATAATCCTAGCGAAATGGCTACAACGGCTCCAGCTTGAGATATGGCGAGAACCCACCTTCCGTGTTGGATATGGAAGGTACCTTCATTTATTACTTTAAATAAAAAATAGGCCGTATCTGCAAAAGTGCGCTCTTGGTAAAAATGAACGCTCAAGGCCAATAATATGAACCAAAATACATGTAAGCTTAGCGTTTGTATCTTAGCTCGAAGCATGCTAGTAAACCGTGTTAGATGAAAGGTAATTGCTTACGTAATCGCTTACGCCTTCCTCCAAGGTATGAAATGGAATATCATAACCCGCACTAATCAATTTTGACATATCCGCTTCGGTGAAATACTGGTATTTATCACGGATATCTTCAGGTGTAGGAATAAACGAGATATCCTCTACTTGATCCATTGCACTAAAGGTGTTTTTGACCAAGTCTAAAAAGGTACGAGCAGTTCCTGTTCCCAAGTTATACAATGCGGACTCTGGTTGATTTTTCATCAGCCATTGGCACACGCTAATCACATCTTTTACATATACAAAGTCACGAATTTGCTCCCCATCTTTATAGTCAGGATTATGTGACGCAAACAACTTCATTTTACCAGTTTCTTTAATCTGCTTGAAGGCATGAAAAATTACCGATGCCATTCTCCCTTTGTGGTATTCATTGGGACCGTAAACATTAAAGAATTTCAAACCTGCCCAAAAAGGTGGTTGCTTCGATTGTTTAAGTGCCCAAATATCAAAGTTGTTTTTAGATTCCCCGTAAGGATTTAACGGTTTTAGTTGCTCTACAATGGCGTGATCATCTTTGTAGCCAAATTCACCCAAACCGTACGTAGCTGCTGAAGATGCATACACTAGTGGAATGGAAAAGTCTGCACAAATCGTCCAAATATCTTTACTGTAATTGACATTTAATTCATCGAAAATACTGGCATCAAACTCAGTGGTATCCGTTCGTGCGCCAATGTGGTAAACACCTTTCACCTCTTTGGCATTTTGTTGAAACCAATCGATGAATACATCCCGCTCAATTTTCGCCAAAAACAAGGCACTTTCTAAGTTTGCATCCTTTTCTTTCTTTGAAAAGTCATCGACCAATACAAGGTCAATAATTCCATCTTTATTTAGTTTAGAAACCAATACACTGCCAATAAATCCTGCTGCTCCAGTTACTACTATCATCTTAATCGTTTTCTTTTTGTACAAAAATTTGAGGGTGCACCTCTGGTAAAATTTTATTTTCGACTGCTAAGTTAAACAAGCTTTCCACAGCATATCGACCTTTTTCGCCTAAATCAACGGAGTAATTGTTGACATATAAGGCGATGTGTTGTTTCATCACCTCTTCTTCCATCTCTTGCGCATGTGCTCTTACATAATCCATACAGGATTCTGGGTGCTGAAATGCATACTCAATGCTGCGCTTCAAAACGCGATCAATTTTCTGCTGTATTACCCCTTCAAATTCCCTTTTTACTACAATACCTCCCAGTGGAATAAGCGCATCCGTTTTGGCTTCCCAAAACGCTCCCATATCGATTATTTTGTGCAGTCCTCTTTGGTGATACGTAAACCGATTTTCATGAATAATTAACCCCGCATCTACATCACCATCGATTACTGCTTGTTCAATGTTAGAAAAAAGCATTTCCACTTTATTGGTCGCATTTGGGAAAGCAATGGACAATAAAAAATTGGCAGTAGTGTATTTTCCTGGTATTGCTATTTTTAATTGATCTACCTCATCAGGAGTAAATTCTTTTTTTGAAATCAGTAAAGGGCCTACTCCACTTCCTAAAGCGCTGCCTGCGTTTAGCAGCTGATAAGGTGTAGTAAGATAACCCAAAGCATGGTAGCTTAATTTCGTAATGTCTAATTCTTGCCGAAAAGCCATTTGATTCAGCTCTTCTACATCAGCTAAAGTGACCTTAAACTCCAATCCTTCAGTGTCAATTTTTTGATGCACCATCGCATCAAAAATAAAGGTATCATTTGGGCATGGTGAATACCCTAAGGTTAATTGTTGCATTAAAATTCGTTTAGTAAATCGATTAAAATTAGGTTTAGGTTCTTAATGGCTAATCCCAAGTTCCAATTTTCGGTATTTCTAGGTTCCACTCGATTAGAAATGGTTCTTAATTGGTAACAATCGATGCCTTCTGCCTCACAAACAGCTAGCACAGCTGCACCTTCCATGCTTTCTACGTCAGGTGAAAATAAAGCTTCTGCTTCAACAATAGAATCCAATTTTCCATGCACCTTATTTACAGTAATACCATTCACTTTCGGTAAATGTTCCCATGATTTAATCGTAAAATTAGCAGTAGCTTTTACCTGATAAGGCGTAGGCAAGTTAAGCTGAGTAATTGGAATAAAACCAGTTGGGCTTTCTGCGCCTAACTCTGCAAAACAATCGGAAGTAACCAATACCGCATCGCCGATTAATAAGCGATGGCTAAATGTTCCCGCAACCCCTGCGTTTATAACCAATTGATAACTCTTAGCACATAATTGCTTGGTTAATTGATAGGTGGTGGCTGTCATTCCAACACCAGTAATCAACACCTCGATGGAATTAAATCGTTCAGTAGCAAAGGAATAAAGCGATTGCTCTTGATGAAACCCCAGTTGATTCAAAAAAGGTTTTACCTCTAGATATGTAGCTGCGACTAGGAGTATGTTCATGCGGTTAAAGTAATGTGGTATCCTGAATATTTTCTTAAGTTAATAACGATACCTCCCTCAAAAATAAGGTATTGCCCTTTTATTCCCATCAATTTTCCTTTCAGCTCAGGCAACTTATCTAAGTTATGGCTTTTTACTTTGGTTGGAAACTCAATTACTGGATAGTTGATTTCTATAACCTCATCATCTGCGGAGTGAAACTCATTGTACTTGTCATTCATGATTTGCAACAACTCTTCTTTCACCTTCATGACATCCAATTCTTCCGCTAGCTCATTCTTGAGCATTTTCATCCAGTGGGTTTTATCTGACACGTGTTTTTTCATGTCGACTTCAATTACTCCGGCCTGGTAACGGTTGGGAGTTCTTGCAAGTCGAACTGCCTTCCATGCTCCTTGATCAATCCATCTGGTCGGTATTTGTGTTTCTCGCGTAACGCCAACTTTTATACCTGCTCCTACTGCCATATAAACAATATGCGGTTGATTATGGTTGCGCTCCTCCCATTCAGGATCTCTTCCTTCACCCAAGTGCGCACGACACAGTTCAGGACGAATGATGCATTCCGCATTCTGCGGTGCATTCATAAAACAAGGATAACAAAATCCCTGACCAAATGATTTTTTTGTTAGTCGTCCACAATTTACACAGTTGATTTGCCCTTCAAAGAGCAGTGTAATTTCCTTTCCGACTAAGTCGTTCATGTCGATTGATAAATCCTCCGATAGGTGTAATTGATAACTTACTGGAGTGGTTAATTCCACTCGCATTTTTGATATATTCCCTGTTGCGATCATTGTTTCTTTTTAGAATTACGAAGGTACTTATAAATAAAAGTGAAGGAAAACTAAAAATGCCTTTAGCGAGGTGCTAAAGGCATTTTTTATATCAAGGTGATGTTGATATTATTTACTAGCCATTTCTATTAATTGATCGGAAAATTTTCGCTCGTAAACCAATGTTGATAGGTCGTTGTCGATAAGCGTCGCTGCGCCATTCTCAGTAAAATAAGTAATGGTGTTATTGTCATTGATTTGTACAATCGGATTTACAGAACCGTTATACTCATAATTCCATACCATTTCTTCTCCTTCAAAAGACACTGCACCTAGATCTATTGCGGTAGTACCTTCTATTTTTTCAAAAGAAAACTGGTTCTCAGTTGCGGTTACTTTATACGTTTCTCCCTTGTAGGTCATCAACTGCTCCTGCTGCTCGCCTTCTTTCATAGCAATTGGGTTGTCTCCAGTCCAAAATTCAATCAAGTTGAGAATAACAACATCCACAAAAACGACCGCAGGGTAAACCGGTATAATATTCATTGCATAAAATATGAGGTTGTTTACAATCTTATCATTAGTGACAGTGTTATTAAACTCCAACACATTTTTTGTAAGAGAGAAAGTACCTAAACAGCCGGTTTGAGTTAGTAACAAAGCAGCCATGGCTCCACTAAATAGTAATTTTTTCATTTTTTTTTGAATTTATGGTTCACCAACAAATATAATTGAATTCTTACGCAAGTGAAGGTAAAGCCACAACTTATATCAACTAGTAGCTGTCTAAAAATTCATTGGTATGTCCCATAAGGACTTTTTCCAATGCATCACCTACATACATCTTATATTTATCCAAGTCTACTTCTATTTCCTCTATTTCTATATCTGTCTTCTTTTCAAAAAAGTAAGTCGTATAATTTCCCATGACTTGGTAGCTGCTAGACGATGAACCTCTTGCAAAAGCATTTACTTTAGTATCGTCTATAACTCCACTGATGGAAACCTGTTTTTTTAACACTCCATTATAAGCTGCCTTATGAGTTGCCATTTGTTTACCTGCCCCAAAAGAGACACGTGTAGGTATAGAAACCACATCATTCTCTGAAAACTGAATGAGCTTACCTTCAGAAATCTCAGAAGTAACCATCGTTGGTGCTATACTAAGATCTGACTTTATTTTCACGCTAGCTCCTGACTTGATGAACTGCTGACCGGGCCGTGCAAACTGAACATTTAATGCTACTCTTGCTACAATTACATCTCCTAAATCCTTGGATATACCTGGAGAGTTATCAAACATCACAGTACCGTTTTTATTTTTTAGCCGCTTGGTTTTGAAGTAGGAATACCCTTCAGGTGTACAGCTAATAGTACCAGGATACTGAACAAACGCTTTCCCACCTTCCACAAATTCAGCGTTATTATACGCTTTGATGCCTTTTGCTTGTTCTGAATCCATAATTGAGAAGCCATTTGACTTTAATTTAGCCAAATAAGTTGCATACAATTCGTTGGTCATCTTCTGTAACATTACATCATTGATGCCTTTTAAGCCAAGTGCACCTTTTGCTTCTGCAGCCCCCTTATACTGACCTCCGACTCCAAACTGACCTGCAGCCTTTTTGTCTTTTGCAGTATACAATACTTGATAGTTCACCACAAACTCTGCGATGAACACCTTTTTATCAATCTTTTTAAATTTACCGAAGCTACCCGCTTCTTTTAATTTCACCTCACTTACTTGCGCTGTAATTATATTATTTGAGCATAACATAAATAGCAGCATGAAACATTTTACATACATCGTTTTCATTGGTTGAATTTTAGCGCCTTGTCGGCTGTTTATAATTAGTTGCTGAATTAATTTACAAGGCCTGATTGTATGGCGTATTTAATCATCCCCGCCAATCCGCTTACTCCAAGCTTATTTCTGATATTGGTGCGATGTGTATCCACAGTTCGATGGCTAATGGAAAGCTGCTCGCCTATCTCTCTATTAGAAAATCCATTTGCAATAGCGATTAAAACTACTTTCTCTCTTGGGGTAAGTCGTACAGATTCGTTGGTCGTTTTCATGGTATCAGATTTATACCACGAAGTACTTCATTCGGTAAGTGGAAAACTATAGGGTAATCAACGTATTATTATGAGCGACAAATTACGCAATGGGAATTCTAATGGTCGCTACTGTGCCACTGCCGGGGCTTGGGCTGTAATTTACTTCCCCATGAAGGGAATTCAATCTACTTTTAATATTAAGCAATCCATGCCCTTCTGTTGTTGATTTTTGATCAAAGCCTTTGCCGTTATCCTCAATAATTAGAATAATCTTACCGGCATTTTTAAAGAGTTGTAAGTTTACCTGTTTTGCGGATGAGTGTTTAATGATGTTATTGATCAATTCTTGAATAATTCGGTATAGACTGACCTCTAACCGTTCATCTAATCTTCCCTCTATGGCGTAATGTTCAAATTCATAATTGATTCCAGTCGGTGCAAGGCTCTTAGAAAGCATGTCTTCAGTTGCCGGAATTAACCCATATTCTGTTAAAGCTCTTGGCATCATTTGGTGTGATATATTTCTCACCTCATCAGCTGAGTCGCTAATTATATTGACCAATTGTTTCAATTCCTGCTCTCTGTGAGGAATCTCTTCTAACAGCTTTCCTTCCAATCGTTGAAATGCCATTTTTAATCCGCTGAGTTGCTGCCCTATCCCATCATGTAAGTCTTTAGAGATCCTTTTACGTTCGTCCTCCTGCGCTTCAATAACGGCAGTAAGTCCTTTATCTCGCTCACGAATCAATGCTGCATCTTTTTCTGCTTGCGCTTTACGCTTGGTACGCTGCACTGCAGCAAAATAAAATAAGCTTGCGCCAATTACAGCAAGCACTAAAAATACAATCCATTTATTTCTATTGGAGGTTGTTAACTCTGCCTCTATTCTTCGCCTATCTAAAATCGCTGATTCAGCCTTCAAACTATCACTTCTACTCTTTTCAGTGGCGAGGAGTTTTTCTTTTTCTGCAGTCTCATATTTAGTTCTTAACTCTGCTATACTTTTAGCATTCTCTTCATTTAAGATACTATCCTTTAAAGCTAAGTAGAGCAGATTGTACTCATAGGCTTTTTGGTATTCCTTTTTGCGTGCATAAAGTGTGGCGTAGCCTTGATAAATATCTTCTTTCAATTTTCTAAAGCCAGATTCATTTGCAATTTTATAGGCTGCATCAAAACTGTTAGTTGCCTGCTTATATTTATCTTGCTTGGTGTACAAACTACCTAAATTGTTGTACTCCAGTGCTAAACCATGTTTGTTATCAAACTGCTTGTTGAACACCAATGCTTTCATGTAATAAGCTTCAGATTGCTCATACTTTCCCATCAGCGAGTAAACCTCAGCAATATTATGCCAACACGTATTGATATCCGCTTGATTATTGAGGTCTTCACTAATTTTTAGACCCTCATTATAATAGTTCAGGGCTTCTTGATATTCGCCAAGGTATCGATGGATAGCACCAATATTGATGTACCCTTTCTTTAATATATCTAAATCTCCAATCTCTTTAGAAATAGCTGTAGACTTTTTTAGAAATAAAAGCGTGTTTTCCATATCGCTGAGATAATAATGCACCACACCAATATTATTATATCCTTCTGCTACTCCCTTTGCATTTCCAATGAGCTCCTCATAATTGATGCCTTTATAATATGCGGCTATAGCCTCATCAAAGTTTCCTTGATTGGTGTGAATGATTCCAATATTGTTCCAAATCATCGCTAGAGAAGAATCATGCTGTATTTGGTCGGCTAACCCCTTTGCTGAAACATACAACTCCATTGCTGCATCTAGTTCGCCTTTGCGCTGCAGAATATTTCCTTGTATATTCATTACTTGAATCTGACCGACTTTGAATTCGGCAGCATTCGCAATTTCTGAAGCTTTAGAAATATAAAAAGTAGAAGAATCTACATTTTCATCAATATAAGCCTTTGCCAAAGCGATGTATTGACGTGTTTTATTGGAGTCCTGAATCGCATTTGAAATCTTTAAACGAATACTATCTTTAGATAGCCTAGATCCGACGGAAAATAATGATAAGGCAATAAAAAAGATGGTCAACAGAGTTTTCATTCGTTTAAAAATAAAAAACAATTGCTAATAGTAGGCAGCAAAAGCTATCATTTTTAAAAATTTACGATGTTTACCGTAGATGAGTTACAGCTAAATCAGGATTGAATGATGGTTTCTTTCTCTCCAAATCAAACTCGATCTAAAATCAGCTTAAAAGGTAGTATTTTAGTTAATTTGCATTCATGAAACTTGATAACCTTACTCGCAAACATTGTTATGCGCTTCTATTTGGAATCACCTTTCTGCTCTATGGCAACACACTCAATCACGACTTTACCCTAGATGATGCCATAGCTATTACAGAAAATAGTTTTGTAAAAGAAGGTATTTCAGGTATTCCTGATTTATTGAGGAATGAGTCCATGGTTGGCTTTTATGGCACTCAAAAGAATTTGGTTTCAGGGGGAAGATATCGACCATTATCCTACGTTGTTTTTGCAATAGTCTATGAATTCTTTGGCGATAACAGCAGTGCTTTTCATTTCCTCTCTGTGTTATTTTATGGTTTAAGTATTCTCCTGCTTTTTAAACTACTAATGCTCCTTTTTCAGGATCGATTGGAAGAGAAACAGTGTTTACTTTTTGCATTCATCGCCAGCTTACTTTTCTTGATTCATCCTATCCACACAGAAGTGGTAGCCAATATTAAAGGAATGGATGAGACCTTGGCTTTTATTGGCCTTTTGGGGAGTTGGTTAGCATTGATTCAGTATTTCGATCGCAAGAACATCGGATATTTACTCCTCGCTGTAGTCCTATTCTTTACGAGCCTTCTGAGCAAAGAAACGGCTGTTACTTTTTTGGTGATATTGCCATTAAGTGGCTACTTCTTCCGAAAAAACACTAGTAAAGAGATCGGAATAGCTAGCTTTTTACTCCTTGCTGTTTCCATAGGTTGGTATGTCATTAGAGGAAATGTGGTAGGCGGATTTACCATCAATTCAGTAGCGGACAACCTGATGAATGACCCTTTTTTAGAAGCTACTAAATCAGAAAAATATGCGACCATCTTTTACACTCTTTGGAAGTACATAGAATTGCTTTTTTTCCCACATCCTTTAACCTTTGATTATTATCCAAAACACATTCCCTTAGTTACGTTTAGCCACCCTGTGGTTATTCTTAGTATGATCACTTACCTCTTTTTGGGTGCTGTAGCGATTGCGGGATTACTCAAAAGAAACCTGTATGCTTTTGGAGTAATTGTTTATTTAGCAGCATTGAGCATCTCCTCCAACCTTGTTTTCTCCATTGGTGTGTTCATGAATGAACGATTCTTGTTTTTACCATCGCTCGGATTTTGTATCATCATAGCTTACTTTTTAATGGTTGATGCAAAAAAGCGCTTTAAATCTGCACGACAATACCAGCAATTACTAACAGTAGTTTTATTGGTAACTATAGGACTGTTTGGACTAAAAACAATAGATAGAAATAAGGACTGGAAGAATAATTTAACTCTAGCAACAACTGATGCTAAAACCAGTGTAAATGGTGCAAAAAGCCAAACCATGGCAGGCGGATTACTCCTCGAAGAAGCTATGAAGCAACAAAGCGCTGCAGAGCGAAAACGATTAATCGAGGCATCTATTGGTCATTTAAAACGGGCTGTTTCTATTTATCCGAATTATATCGACCCAAAGTTACTCTTAGGAAATGCCTATTGGGAACTGACTAAAAAAGCAGAACCTGCACTATCGGAATATTTCAATATACTGGGCATTAATCCAAATCATGGAGATGCAAATAACAATATCCAAATTGTCATTAATCAACTGAATAATCCTCAAGAGCAAATTAATCAGTATGAACGCTACTTACCTTATGCTCAAAACACAGGGAGTATTCACTTGAAAATGGGCAACATTTATGGGCAAAAACTAAATGATATGCCCAATGCTATCCTTTCGCTAAAAAAAGCGCAGCAGCTGATGCCAAACAATGTTGATGTTCTGATGAATCTAAGCACTGCCTATGCTTTAAGTCGACAATTCGATAAGAGCATTCAATTACTAGAGCGAACAATTGGGCAGTTCCCGAATAATGCGCAACTATGGATCAATCTTGGATTAGCTTATACAGAAGTGGGAAATATTGATGCTTCCAAAGCC
>CBFHZL010000090.1:0-11042 GCA_965660325.1 uncultured Acidiluteibacter sp. | reverse complement strand
TGATAAATTATTTATTTCTAAAGCAACTGTTAAATCACATCTTCGCAATATTTATTCAAAACTATTAGTCAAAAGTAGAACAGAAGCTGTCTCTATAGCGCACAAGTACAATATCATAGGCACAAGAGAAGCGTAAGGCGTAGAAAATAATAATTCTTAGCAAACATTTTTTACCTATTTGATTCACTATTGCCTTTCAATAAAAGTAATTTATATATCAGTCAATAACTATTAAAGTGCTGTTGTAAGGTTGATTCAAAGGTTTTTATTTATGTTCACTAAGTAACACACACGAAAGAAAATATATCGCATTCCACAAAAAAACCGTTTCTATTGAGAAACGGTTCTTAAATGTAGCACTGGTCTACTTTTTTATGTATTTGATTCTATTAAAAATAAAAAGAAATAAGCAACCTAGCCGCTCCTTCTACTTCAAACGTATTTTTGTTAGTCTGATCTTTTCCTTTCTTTACCTCTGATGTAATTCCTCCTGATATAGGATTTACTTGAGTAATTTCACTGAAGTTGCCACCTTGTTTTAAAAAGTTATACCCTACGGAGTACTCAGCACCAAGTGCGAAGTTTTTTGCTAAGAAATAATTAAACCCTGCAGTTCCCATGATACCTAAAGAAAAGCCTCCATCCTGCTCATAAGTGATGGTGGTGGTTTCTGTTCCGATTGAGCTAACATCGCGAATTTCTGTATCAACTTTTGTTTTTCCTATAAAACCAAGACCTACTTGACCTACGATATAAGGATCTAATCGTTTTGTGCCTTTAAAATGCTTTTCAATACCTGCTGCTAGGTACAGCGAAGTATTAGTAGTGGTTGAATCTACTCCTACTAAATTAGCTCCAACACTATCTTCCCGCATGGTTTTAACTGATGAAATTCGCGGTCCAATGTCTAATCTAAGCACCTTTGAATCGGTTAAATAATACTTACCAGTGATTACACTGGTATTGTATGGGCTTGTATTATTATTGATCTGAATATTATTTATCAGCCCATTAATATTGAGTAGAATTCCCCAATCTCCTTCTAAAGGTTTCAAGCTCTCTTCCTGCGCGCTCAAAGAACCAAAACCGCATGCAAATACTAGAATAGCAATTAATCTTTTTTTCATAATGTCTGTTTTTAAGGTTAACTAAACCTAATAAGTTGTTATTTATTGTATTACTTGGTAAAAGATTTATTTTGCAATAATGGTACAAATTTAAAATCACCGTATTCTTCCACCTCAAACGTTGTTTCATTTTTCTTAATCAGTCGTTTCATCACTTGGGAATCGCCTTCTCCAACAGGAATGACCATAATACCACCAACCTTTAGCTGTTGTTTGAGGTCTTCAGGTATGTAGGGTGCACCTGCAGTAATTATAATTTTATCGTAAGGAGCAAAGGCCGGTTGTCCTAAGTAGCCATCTCCAAAAAAAAGTTTTGCTGTGTAATTCATTTTTTCTAACATAATTTTCGCCTTTTGGTACAATACCCGATGACGTTCTATAGAAAAAACTTTTGCTTTCATTTCCAATAAAACACAAGTTTGATAAGCCGACCCTGTTCCAATTTCCAATACCTTATCTCCCCTCTTTATTTCGAGTAATTGGGTCTGAAAGGCTACAGTGAATGGGTGAGATATAGTTTGTCCTGCGCTAATCGGAAATGCTTTGTCTTGATAAGCAAAGTCAACAAAGACATTATCTAAAAATAGATGTCGGGGAATTGTATTTACTGCTTTTAACACCCCTTCGTCGGTAATTCCCTTCATTTGCAACGTCTCTACCAACTTCTTTCTTAACCCTTTGTGACGATATGTATCCATTCTTTTTTTTGGACGATTTGATGTGATTAACAGTTCACCAAATTACATAAACTATCAATAGAGATGCACCGATTAAGATGGCATTATTATTAAAGAAAGATTGTTGAAAACCCTAAACCGATATTGATTTTAATAAAGAGGTTTGCTCTATTTTTGTAAAAAACAATAGAACTATGCAAAAAATTGGAGTACTAGGAACTGGTCATTTAGGTAAAATTCACCTGCGTCTACTTAAGGAAATTCCAGCCTTTGAATTAATAGGGTTTTATGATTTAGATGAAGAAGTAGCTACTCAGGTTTCAGAAGAAATAGGTGTTCCTTTTTACAAAAATCTCGATGATTTAATTGATGCAGCAGATGCATTGGATATTGTAACCCCTACCCTTTCTCACTTCGATTGTGCAGTAAAGGCACTAAAAAAATCAAAGCATGTTTTTATTGAAAAACCAATTACGTCTACAGTAGATGAGGCAAAAGAGCTAATTGGTCTTGCAGAAGAAGCAAGAGTTCAGGTTCAAGTAGGCCACGTAGAACGATTTAACCCTGCATACACTGCTGCTGCTCCTTATTGTGACCAGCCAATGTTTATAGAGTGTCACCGATTAGCGCAATTTAACCCGAGAGGGACAGACGTTTCAGTTGTACTGGACTTGATGATACACGACATCGATATTATCTTGAGTTTAGTGAAAAGTAATATCAAAAAAATTAGTGCTAGTGGAGTAGCTGTTGTTAGTGATAACCCTGATATTGCAAATACTCGAATCGAATTTGATAACGGCTGTGTTGCAAACCTTACAGCAAGTAGAATATCACTTAAAAATATGCGAAAGACACGTGTATTTCAGCGTGATGCATATATATCAATCGACTTTTTAGAGAAAGAAGCAGAAATCGTTCGCTTAAGCAATGTAGAAGGAGAGCCTGATCCATTGGCAGTAACCATTGATCTTGGAAAAGGAAAAGGCCACAAACAAATTTACTTTGAAAAGCCTGATGTTGCCCCTAACAACGCAATTAAAGACGAATTAACTGCATTTGCAGAGGCGATAAATACCAATACAGTGCCTCCAGTAAGTATACATGATGGGTATAATGCACTTGATGTAGCGCATAAAATTGTTGAAAAACTAAAACTTACGCACGATTCAATTTCTATTTGATACAATAATAAATTTCATTTTGCGTTTCATTCCATTACTTTTGCCCACTTTTAGACAAAAGATGAAACCGATATTTAACAGCCTACTTATACTTCTATTTATAGCAGCCCTGTCACTCATTAGCTGCAGAGATTTAGAGGCTGATGTACCTTCCTATTTGACCATATCTGAGATTGAGGTAAACACAACTGATGTAGATCAAGGTACGAATAGCAGTAATTTTAGTGATGCCTATGTCTTCATCAATGATCGATTGATTGGCATCTATAACTTACCAGCAAATATTCCAATTACTCAATCAGGGCAAGTTAAACTATCTATAGGAGGTGGAATCAAACAAAATGGCGTTTATGAATCTAGACTAGAATACCCTTTCTACACCCGTTTCGATACGACCGTAAATTTAATTGTCGGAGAAACAATCGAAGTAAACCCAATCATAGAGTATAAAGATAACGTAGACTTTGATGTGTTTGCAGAAAATTTTGAAACCGGAGTAAACTTCTTAAAAGGCATTACATCAGACACTAACTTTGTTAGAACAGATGAACCAGCAGAATCATTTGAAGGGTTTTCCGGAAAATTAATTCTAGAAGAAGGTAAAGACAGGTTTGAAGTATACACTCCTGATATTAGTGATGTACCTCGATTTAATACATCTCCTGTATACATGGAGTTAGACTTCAAGGGAAACATCTTCGTAAATGTTGGATCATATTTCGACAATCGAAGAACCAACCAAATATATGTAGTTCTCCCTCCAAAAGAAACATGGACTAAAGTGTACATCAATTTAACCGAAATGCTTGCAACTAATGGAAACGCAAGTAATTTTAATTTCTTTTTTGCATATAATAAAGCAGTTACTAATTTTAAAGGTACGGCAGAGTTTTATGTAGATAATGTGAAAATTGTGACATTTTGATGAATAGACGTTTACAAGTTTTCAAGTACATTATAGCCGACTTTTTCTCTGCCCTTCTAGCATGGGGATTCTTCTTTAGGTACCGGAAGCTATACCTTGAGCCTATAAAATTTGGTCAACAACCATTTGAGTACGATAGTAACTTTTTTCTAGGGCTCATTATCATTCCACTTTTATGGATTGGTTTATACTCCGCCACAGGATACTATCACGACGTATTTCGAAAAGCGAGGTTAAGGGATTTGTTTCAAACGATTCTCATCTCTATAATTGGTTGTACATTATTATTCTTTGTGTTCATATTAGATGATCAAATCAATACCTACAAAGATTATTACCTCTCTTTATTATACATTTTCTCCCTTCATACACTTTTCACTGCTACGCTAAGAACGGTCATTACAACTGACATTGTTCACAAAATTCAAAACCGAGAAATGGGTTTTAACACCATTATTGTCGGCTCAAACGAGCGAGCACTCAAGCTCTATGAGGAAATGGAAAACAATAAAAAATCCTATGGAAATCGTTTTGTGGGATTTGTACGTGTCAAAAGGAATGAAAAATACTTATTAGAGAAGCATTTGCCGTTCTTAGGGAATTCAGACCAATTGAAAACCATTATTTCAAAACATGCTGTAGAAGAGGCAATTATTGCAATAGAATCTTCAGAACACCATAACCTAGAAAAAATTGTAAGTGAACTAGAAGGTCAAAATGTACTCATTAAGGTTATTCCGGATATGTATGATATCTTATCTGGATCGGTAAAAATGACTTCCATTTTTGGAGCTCCGCTGATTATTATCAACAGAGAAATTATGCCTACCTGGCAGCAAACCATCAAGCGAATAATTGATATTACTGTTTCTTTGTTTGTACTGGTTATATTCTCGCCTCTATACTTAGCCATTGCAATTATCGTAAAATCAACTTCCAAAGGACCGGCCTTTTTCAAACAAGAGCGTATTGGCATACATGGTAAGCCTTTTAACATTTATAAGTTTCGATCAATGTATACCGATGCTGAAAAAGCAGGGCCTGCTTTATCAAGCACAAACGATCCTAGAATTACAAAATTTGGTTTGTTTATGCGTAAAACACGGATGGACGAAATTCCACAGTTCTACAATGTGTTAATTGGCGATATGAGTTTAGTAGGTCCACGACCGGAGCGACAGTTCTTCATCGATAAAATTGTGGAACAGGCAGCTCATTACAACCATTTACTTAAAGTGAGACCGGGTATTACCTCTTGGGGGCAAGTTAAATATGGATATGCAGAGAATGTTGACCAAATGGTTGAGCGGCTTAAATTTGACATCATCTACATCGAAAATATGTCATTACTCGTTGATTTTAAGATTCTCATCTATACCGTACTCATCGTTTTAAAAGGAAGCGGAAAATAATCTCCTCTCCCCTTTCTATTCCCGTGGTTCATCCTTATTTTTGCACACAAAATAAAATGATATTTCTATGAAAAAAGTAGCAGTAATTGGTGCAGGAACAATGGGTAACGGCATTGCTCATACCTTTGCACAAAGTGGATATGAGGTTGCATTGATTGATGTAGCACAAACTTCATTGGATAAAGGAATCGCAACCATCACGAAGAATCTAGATCGTATGGTGGCCAAAGAGCGAATATCTGAAGCAGATAAAAACACTACATTGGGCAACATCTCTACTTTTACTAAAATAGAAGATGGTGTAAAAGGAGTAGACTTAGTCGTAGAGGCTGCTACAGAAAATGTAGATATAAAGCTTTCTATCTTCAAAAACCTAAGCGATATTACTCCTGACCATGTTATCCTAGCATCGAATACCTCGTCTATTTCCATTACTAAAATTGGAGCGGTAACCAATCGACCTGATAAGGTGATTGGGATGCACTTTATGAATCCTGTGCCTATTATGAAGTTGGTAGAAATCATTAGAGGTTACGCGACCTCAAATGAAGTAACGGAGCTGATAATGGAAACATCAAAGAAACTTGGGAAAATTCCTGTAGAAGTAAACGATTACCCTGGTTTTGTTGCCAACAGAATCTTAATGCCTATGATCAATGAGGCCATCATTACCCTTCATGAAGGTGTAGCAGGTGTTGAAGAAATTGATACGGTGATGAAACTTGGTATGGCACACCCAATGGGGCCACTACAACTAGCTGACTTTATTGGTTTAGATGTTTGCTTGTCTATCATGAATGTATTATACGAAGGATTTGGCAATCCAAAATATGCACCTTCTCCATTGCTAGTAAATATGGTGACTGCAGGAAAGCTAGGTGTAAAATCAGGAGAAGGTTTTTACAACCACTCGCACGGAACAAAAGAATTAATTATTGCTGATTTCTTCAAGAAATAAACAACACACCAAATACCATTTAAAAAGGAAGCGTCATTGCTTCCTTTTTTTTATGGAACTTTGCAGCGCCTTAGGGCAATAAAAAAAGCATCATGGGAAAAGAGCATTTCGAGATAGTCGTTACGACTTTATTAGGGTTAGAAGACGTATTAAAGCAGGAATTAGAAGATATTGGTGTTCGCTCACCGGAGATTTTAGGACGTGCAGTAAAGTTTTTTGGAAATCAAGAATACCTTTACCGATGCAATTATGAATTGCGCACAGGGTTAAGAGTATTGCGTCCTATCAGTACGTTTAAGGTGCACACTGAAGATGAGTTATACCGAAAAATTCAACGAATCGATTGGTCACAATACTTGAACAACAATAAAACTTTTGCAGTAGATGCAACGACTTATGGTACGCTATTTACGCACTCAAAATACATTGCTCTAAAAACAAAAGATGCAATAGTTGATCAATTTAGAGATAGAACCGGCGCCAGACCATCTATTGATGTCGCTCGGCCTTCAGTGAAAATAAATGTACATATTGCGCATGATGAGTGCACCATTTCTTTGGACAGCTCAGGTGTCCCGCTTTCTAAAAGAGGCTATAAAACAGAGCAAACCTATGCACCACTTTCAGAAGTGCTAGCAGCAGGAATGATTCTGAAGAGTAATTGGGATAAAAACTCTACGTTTTACGATCCCATGTGTGGTTCCGGTACCATTGCCATTGAAGCAGCACTTATCGCCACTCAGACACCTCCAGGCGGATACCGAAACTTTGGATTTGAAACTTGGTTTGACTTTGACGCTGATTTGTATGAATCTGTGAAGCTACGAGCAGAGTCAAGAGTAAGAAGAATAGACTTCCGTATCAACGGAAGTGATATGGATGAAAAAGCTATTGAGATCGCTAGAAATAATGCTAGAAGAGCACGAATAAGTAGAAATGTACAATTTTTCAAGGCAGATTTTTTGAAGAGTAACCCCGAGATGCACGATGGAGTCATTATCATGAATCCACCTTACGGTGACCGAATTGGTAACAATGAAGACATGATTTCCCTTTATCAAGCAATTGGTGACCAGTTAAAGACACACTACAGCGGAGCTGATGCATGGATTCTTAGTGGAAATATTCAAGCTTTAAAATTAATTGGACTAGCTGCCGCGAAGCGAGTTAGGCTTAATAATGGTCCTATCGAATGTAAGTACCATCATTTCCCATTGTATAAAGGATCGAAAGAAGAACGCAAGCAACCGAAAGAAGCCTAGATTACTTAGAAACCGTTCTGCCTCTCTTTTCGTAGGGTATTACTCCACGTTCTAGCATTTGTACGATTTGCTCAATGTCTTTATCCTCACCTGTTGGATCATATTTCAACTTTAAATTTTGTCCGAATAAACGAGCCATCGATTGCCATAAAAATGCTGAAAGAGAACCTCTAAGCTGACGCACCAAATCATAAGAAGAAGCTCCGGTCTCTCGATCAATAAGTTTAACGAGAATTACTCCTTGCATCACTGTTAGTTTTTTTAATTCTCCTTCAAACTCCTCTTTAAGTTCCGCCTCTACCTTTTTCATGTAGGCTTTTCTTCGAACTTCGTTTTTTATCGTTTTTAAGGTATCGTCATAATTTTGAAGCAGTTTTCCTGCAAGCTCTGCATAAGGATATACTTTGGTTACGTAGCGCTCCAACCGATCATATCTCCGTCGATCTGCCTTGGAAGAAAACTTTCGTTTCTCCACCACATTTACATTTGCTAAATTTAATGTTGGAAGTGAGTCTCCGTTAATGACAGTTACAGGCAATGCTTTTCGATCATTCGTCTGAGCAACAACAACATTGCTAATCCCTAACAGACAAAAAAAGAAGACAGCAACTACTTTATATGGGCTCAATTTTGGCATTACTCAAAGTTAATGTTTTGATATGTACTAAAATCATTCCTTTTTTTAAAGAATCAATGAATCGTATAATTATTGAACGAGTTAGCCAAAACCTAACCTCTTTAATAACATTTAAAATTTAACCCTGCTGGCTCATGGATGCTCATAACTATGAATTCCTTTCAAAAAATTTACCTTTGCTGCATGAAAGAAGCGATTGATAAAGCTGTAGAAGCCTTAAAAGAAAAAAAAACAATTCTTTTCCCGAGCGATTCCATTTGGGGTGTAGGATGTGACGCAACCAATCAAGAGTCGGTTGACAATGTTTTTAAACTAAAAGGTCGAGATCGTTCAAAAAGCTTCATCGTTTTAGTTGCGGATGATGCCATGCTCAATAAATTTTTGAAGGATATTCCTCCAATTGCCTGGGATTTAATCGATACAGCAGACCAGCCTTTAACGATTATTTATCCCGAAGGTAGAAATTTAGCTAACGGCGCAATTGCAGCTGATGGAAGTGTGGCTATTCGAATGGTAAAAGATGAGTTTTGCACTCAATTAATAAGACGGTTCAGAAAACCGATTATCAGTACTTCTGCAAATTTTTCAGATGCTCCCACTCCACTTTCATACAGCGATATTTCCGTTGATTTTAAAGCAAAAGTAGACCATGAAGTTGATCTACCACGACAAAAAGATCAAACAGGAAAACCATCATCGATCATAAAATTATCAATGAATGGAGAAATTCAACTAATTAGGAAGTAGTCTTTTCAGAAAAGCTTAATTTCGCAAAAAATTAATACGCTTGAAAACTGCTTTCGATTTATCTCATCCTATCTTTAAAATAGTTCAACAATCTGCGGATCATTTAGGATCCGACGCATATGTAATTGGGGGATTTGTGCGGGATATGATTTTGAATAGGCCTAGTAAGGACATCGATATTGTTACAGTAGGAAGTGGAATAGCTTTAGCCAAAGAAGTAGCTCAGCGCATTGGTCCAAAAACCAAGGTTAGCATCTTTAAAAACTTTGGAACTGCAATGCTCAACTATAATGGGTATGAAATAGAATTTGTAGGAGCTAGAAAAGAGAGTTACAACAGAAACAGTAGAAAGCCTATTGTTGAAGATGGCACGCTCGCTGACGACCAAAATAGAAGAGATTTCACCATTAATGCCTTAGCTATTCATCTAAATGGTAATCACTTTGGAGAGCTGGTTGATCCTTTTGGGGGAATAAAAGACCTAGAAAAACAACGAATTGTAACACCTCTAGAGCCTGAAATCACCTATTCTGATGATCCCCTTCGAATGATGCGCGCAATTCGATTTTCAAGTCAGTTAAACTTTTCGATTGACCCTGTATCCTTCAATGCCATCAAAGCACAAAAGGATCGAATAAAGATCGTTTCACAAGAACGCATCACCGATGAATTAAATAAAATTATTCTTTCTCCTACCCCATCTGTTGGTTTTAAGCTGTTGTTTGACTCGGGTATACTAGAACTTATCTTCCCTACCATGACCGCGCTGCATGGAGTAGATATTATTGATGGCAAGGGACATAAAGATAATTTTTATCACACCTTACAGGTACTCGATAATATCAGTGAACACACTAACGACTTATGGTTGCGATGGGCCGCAATTTTGCATGATATTGCAAAACCGCCAACAAAGCGATTCGAAAAGAATATAGGCTGGACTTTCCATGGACACGAAGATAGAGGAGCTCAAATGGTTCCTAAAATTTTTAAAGCCATAAAGCTTCCGCTCGACCATAAGATGAAATATGTGCAGAAGTTAGTTCGTTTGCACTTACGCCCAATATCCCTTGTGAAAGATCATGTGACCGACTCAGCTGTCAGGAGACTATTGTTTGATGCGGGAGATGATATTGACGATTTAATGATACTTTGCAATGCAGACATTACTACAAAAAATGTACGCAAACAAGAGCAATATGCGCGCAATTTTAAAATTGTCAAAAAGAAGCTAATCGATATTGAAGAAAAGGATATGCTTCGAAATTGGCAGCCACCTGTCAGCGGAGCATTAATTATGGAAACTTTTCAATTGAAACCCTCTAAAGCAGTGGGAGAAATAAAAAATGCCATTCGTGAGGCCATTCTCGAAGGAGAAATACAGAACAACTTTGACGAAGCGCACGAATTTATGATGAACTTAGGAAAAAAAATGGGCTTAACTGCTCACGCATAATTATCATGAAAACATTTACTTTACGTGTTATTCCTGAAACGGAAGAAATTATATATAGAGACCTTATTGTATCCGAAAAAACTAATTTTTTAGAGGTACACCACTTACTGCTTAAGTCTTTTGAATTTAGCAACGACCAAATGGCATCGTTTTACATTAGCGATGAAGATTGGAACAAGGGAAAAGAGATAGCCTTATTCAATATGGGAGATGAGCAAATACAAGAGATGGAACAAACCCTTGTAGGATCAGTATTTAGCGCGCTCAATCAAAAGATGCTGTATACGTATGACTTTCTCGCGATGTGGAACTTTACGCTAGAAGTAATGGAAGTAGATAAAGTAGACAGTGAGAAAGGTCTTCCTAAAATTGGAAGAAGATACGGGGATGCACCAAATCAGGAGGCTAAAAAAGTAGATGGAAGCGATGCAGAAAGCATTTTAGTGAGCGCTATGTTCGGTGATGGAGATGGTGACTATGATGCCTTATTTGGCGATGATGAGGATGATTTATTTAACGACGACCGTTTTGAAAGTTTAGACGATCATGACGACTTCCATTAAGGATAAAAAATTGCTCATTGTAATTGTAGGTCCAACTGCAATCGGGAAAACTGCGCTGAGCATTCGCTTAGCCAAGCATTTTAATGCTGAAATA
>CBFHZL010000089.1:0-11141 GCA_965660325.1 uncultured Acidiluteibacter sp. | reverse complement strand
CATCGAAGGAAGCGGCAGCAATAAGTCAATCGAAATTTATAATCCAACGAACGCTTCGATTGGGTTAGATAATTACGAAGTAAGGCTTTATTCCAATGGCTCTTCATCTGCCAACACTACTTTAACGTTTACGTCCACCGATTCAATTGGAGCATTTGACGTATATGTTATTACAAATGGTAACGCATCACTTTCAGGAATTACGAGCAATTCTGATGTAACATCAGGGGTTACCAACTTCAACGGCGATGATGCAGTAGAGTTGTACAAAGTATCAACTACAAGTTCAATTGATATTATTGGAACGATTGGCTCAGATCCTGGTTCTAGTTGGTCGGTAACAGGGACTAATGCTACCTCAGGATCTACTCAAAACAATACGATTATACGAGATGCTTCAGTTCAACAAGGACAGACTAATTGGGCAACTTCTTCTTCTTCCGAATGGTTAGTATTCTCTCAGGATATGGCTGATTCTACTGGTGCTCACACATCAACGTGTGCAAGCGTAAGCGTCACATCAATTTCCACTTCTTTTGCTGTGACTGATGCTGCTTGCGGTGGTGGTACAAATGGAGCCATTGATTTAACAGTTTCAGGTGGAGTAACTCCATACACGTTTGCTTGGAGTAATGCGGCAACCACTGAAGATATTACAGGTTTGGCTGTTGGAACGTATTCAGTAACAATTACAGATGCAAATTCTGATGTGAAGGTTGATTCTGTTTCCGTAGCTGAAATAAATACGCTTTCTATTTCATTTACAGAGCTAAATGCTGTTTCATGCGGAGGTAATAATGATGGGATTCTAATAGCTAGTGCTTCAGGTGGTGCAGGTGGTTATACCTATGCTTGGAGCAATGCTGTAAACACTTCAACTAACTTAAATATTGGCATTGGCACCTACACAGTTACAGTAACCGACGCTAATTCGTGTACCGATACAGCTTCTTATACCATGTCTGCTCCTCCAGCTATAATCATTACTGGAGTTGTAACTAACGAAAGTAATATTGGGGCAAATGATGGAGCAATTAGTATTTCTGTAACCAATGGTACAGCGCCTTATACGTTTGCTTGGAGCAACTCTGCAAGCACTCAAAACATCACAAGTCTGGGGGCAGGTACCTATACGGTTACCGTTTCAGGAGCAGGAAGTTGTGTAAACACAGAATCGTTTACAGTTGCTTCTTCTACTCCTTTATCAGCAACAATTTCTTCTCAAGCTAATGTAGATTGTAATGGGAATAGCACAGGTAGCTTAGGGGTAACTGCAGCAGGTGGTGTTTCTCCATATACTTATTTATGGTCAAATGCAGCTACAATGGATAGTGTTACTAGCCTTTCAGCAGCAACGTACACCGTTACTGTTACCGATGCCAACAGCAATACGACAACAGCATCTGCAGTTATCACAGAGCCAAGTGCATTAGTTGTTTCAGGTGTAGTGTCAAATACAACCACAGTTGGTGGTTCTAATGGAGCAATTGATGTTACTGTTTCGGGTGGAACAGCTGCCTATACGTTCGCTTGGAGTAATGCTGCAACTACCGAAGACATCACTGGTGTTTCAGCAGGAACTTACGCGATTACGGTTACTGATGCGAATGGATGCTCTGATGTTGGCAGTTACACTGTTATTGAGCCATCGGCTAATGTAGCATCTTTAATTGTTACTGAAATAAACTATAATGGTCCTGAATCTGGAACAGATACGACCGAGTTTATTGAATTTCAAAATACAGGCTCTACCACTGTAGACTTAACAGGATATACCTTTTCCCAAGGTGTTAGTCATATATTTACAAGCGGTTTGGTATTACCCGGAGATTACTTTGTAATCGCTTATGATTCTTCAGCGTTTAGAAATACCTACGGAATAGATGCAGACGATGTGTGGACTTCTGGCGGACTTAGCAATGGTGGAGAAGATATCACACTTGTGGATAATTTTGGAAGAACAGTAGATTCAGTAGATTATGATGATGGAGGCACTTGGCCTTCAGGAAGTGGAATTGGCGAACCTGACGGTGGTGGAGCTTCTATTATTTTATGTGATAGCACATTGGATAATAACTTAGGAACTTCTTGGAGTTCGGCTATTTCTCCAGTTTCTGGTGTTATTGTTAATGGACTTCAAGTTTTTGCCAACCCCGGAACAGGAGGTGTTTGTTCACTACCAATGTCTATCGTTATGGTAAATGATTCAAATGTAACGTGTAATGCTGGTACTAATGGCGGAGCTTCAGTAAACGTAACCGGTGGATTATCGCCAATTACCTACTCGTGGAGCAATTCAGCAACTACTGCCTCAATTACAGGAATTGCTGCAGGAACATATACAGTAACAGTAACAGACGCATTAAACACTACTTTAATTGATAGTGTAGTAATTACAGAGCCCACTGCTATTATGGTTACTGACGTAGTAACCAATGCTACCGCAAATGGACTAACCGATGGTGCTATTGACATTACAGTATCTGGCGGTACAGCTCCTTATACATATGCTTGGAGTAATGCCTTAACTACAGAAGATTTAACCGGAATTGGCGCAGGAACTTATACAGTTACTGTTACAGATGGAAATATGTGTACTTCTGTTAATATGTACACCGTTACGCAACCTACATCTATTACCATAGTGGATACAATTATGAATGTTAGTTGTAATGCAGGGAATGACGGTTCTGTTGCTTTAACAGTTTCGGGAGGGGTTGCTCCTTACACATACTTATGGAATAATGCAGATACAACGGCAACTACTTCTAATTTGTCTGCAGGAACATACAATGTAACAGTAACTGATGCTAACTCGATTACAGCTACCGGAGTTTATACCGTTACTGAGCCTACAGCTATCACAACTTCAGCAGTTGTTCTTGGTGCTACAACTTTTGGTGGTGCAGACGGTTCAATTGATTTAACTGTAGCAGGTGGAACTCCCGGGTACACTTACTTATGGTCTACATCGGCAACTACCGAGGACATAGCTTCATTAGCGGCAGGTACGTATACTGTAACCGTTAACGATACTAATTCATGTACAGCTATCGATAGTTTTGTAGTTACTCAGCCTGCAGGAGCAATTGCCAACTTAATTATTACTGAAATCAATTATAATGGACCTGAGTCTGGAACAGATTCATCCGAGTTTGTTGAGTTTGTAAATGCAGGAAATATTGCAGTTGATCTGAATGGATATAGTTTTTCTCAAGGTGTCAACTTTACTTTCCCTCAGGCTACTATTAATCCAGGACAGTATGTTGTGGTAGCGTTTGATTCGTCAGGTTTTAGAAATACATTTGGTATTAACGCAGATTTTGTATGGTCATCAGGTGGACTTAGCAATGGTGGTGAAGACATTACTATTGTAGATAATTTCAATAGAACAATTGACTCTGTTGATTTTGATGATAGCATGCCATGGCCTTCAGGCAGTGGTGTAGGAGAAGTAGATGGTGGAGGTGCTTCATTGGTACTTTGCGATTCAACCGCTGATAATAATGTTGGTTCTAATTGGTTTGCTGCCACCTCAGCGATTAATGGTGTAGTCGTAAACGGATTACAAGTATTTGCCAACCCTGGTGTTGGTGCTCCATGTGTTCAGCCATTGGTTGCAACCATTACAATCGATTCTATGGTAACATGTAGTGGAGGAAATAACGGTGGTTTGACAGCGGTGATTTCAAGCGGAGCCGCTCCAATTACTTTCCTTTGGAATACAGCAGACACGACTGCTTCAATCACGGGACTGGCTGCAGGAACGTATACGGTTACTATTACTGACGCAAATGCTACTACATTAGTTGATAGTGCAGTTATCACGGAGCCAGCTGCTATTTCTATTAGTTCGGTAATTGTAGACCAAACACTAGCAGGAAACGACGGATCAATCGACTTGACGGTATCAGGCGGAACAGCTCCTTATGCTTTTTTATGGAATACTGCTGACACTACAGAAGACTTGTCAGGATTAAATGCAGGGGTTTACACTGTTAATATTATAGATTCAAATAATTGTGTGTTTGTAGATTCAGTTACAGTTGGCTTGAGTACAGGAATTGCTGAGGTTTCGCTTAAAAATAACTTATCGATCTATCCAAATCCTTCTAATGGGTTGATAATGATTAAAACAGCAGCGAAATACCAAGAAATTAATGTATTGGATATGACTGGAAAAGTAATCCTTACCGCAAACGATTATGAGTTGATTAAAAGAATTGACTTATCAAATTGTCAAAAAGGTATTTATTTCATTGCAATTCAAGGAGAATCTGAGCGAGTGATTAAAAAGTTAATCATACACTAAGGCTTGAGAGCGTATAATTATACCCCTTACCACGAAAGTGATAAGGGGTATTTTTTTTGCATTAACTTTTTGTAAATAAGTAGACTATTGTCTATGTTTACTTTTTTTAACAAACACTCCAACCATGCCTAGATTACGACACTTATCCCTTTTAGTTACTTTCTTTTTACTAATCGTTCAACTTGGCTGTAAAGATGAAGGAGATGACCCTTGCGAAGGAGTTTTTTGTGGAGACGGCTACTGTGATAATGGAGCTTGTCAGTGTCCTGAAGGGTTTTACGGATCAGGTTGTACGTCCTTCTTAACTCCTTCAGCGGTTATTTTAGATGGTATTACAATTGATAAGTTTCCGACCACTAAAGTTGACTCTTCTTCTTGGGATGTAGGAAGCAATCCGGATTTACATTTAACCCTATTTCGATCGACTACAAAGCTATGGGAGACTAGTAGTAGCATTCAGGATGCAAACATGAATTCTAATTTACAGCTAGCTGTAGTTCCTGTTATAACGATGAGAGATATCAATGCACAGTATACAATTAGTCTTTATGACGATGATGGCAATAAAGTGGATGAATTTATGGCCGGTAGTTTATTTCGACCTTACGATGAAACATTGGGTTCAGTAAAAAAACGCACCATTGATAACGGAGGCGATTTAGTGGTTACCTTATCGTTAAGCTACGAGTACTAATCAACTTTTACCTGCGACTGCTCCTTTATTTGAATCAGCAGTTTATTTAAATCTCGCTCATCTTTTAAACTTAGGTAATTACCATTGCCATTTTTCGCGATTTCTTTGAGCGTTTTGGCGGTCCATCGTTCGTTTTTAATCCCAACGCAAGTCAGGTAGATTCCTTTTTCTTTAGAAGACTTTATTAGTCTAGGAATACGCTCATTGCGTTCCCCAATTTTAAATGCCCCATCAGTCACAAGATAAATTTGATTATTCCCATTGTTGATATAAGATTCTTTGGCAATATCATAAGCCATTTTAAGGCCTTTATTGCCTGAGGTAAATCCTTCAGCATACACGCCTTCTATATGTGACTGTATTGTTTCCTTCCTGTCTGCTGAGGTAGGAGGGAGTACCAATTCGGCTTCTCCTCTATAACTAACGATGGCAATTTTGTCGATTTCTCGTAATGGAACCAATAACTCCTTTACTGCATCCTTAAGTAGGTTTAGTTTATCGTCTTTTCCCATAGACATAGAAGCGTCAATTAAAAAGATAATGTTACTAGGTTTAAATACGTTTCTATCAAGCTCATTTGTCTGCGTTGCGGTAGGTATAATTACTTCAACATCATCAGTTTTTTGCTCTTCTATTGGTTTATTTTGAATAGGTTTCTTTTTGATGATAGGTTTAGGAGCAGGAACAACTTGTGTGATTTCCTCAAGTATTGTAGGTTCGGTAATTTCAGCAGCGAGTGTATTGTTGGGCAGGAGATTAATGTACTTTCGTTTGATCTCTACTTTTTGTTTATTGAGGCTCGTTGATGTTGGCCTTGCTCCGTTTTCTCTATTATTAAAGTCAGGGCAAGCTTGGAGCAAGTTTTTTGGAACAGTTTGTATTTCCCCTTTTATGGTGAGTGTTATGGGGTCTGCATTTGAACTAAAATAAAGGGCTATTTCTTCTGCAAACTTTCCTTTCTTTTTCGGGCGGTATTTAAGTCGAATAATTTGGGCTTCTCCTGCTAGGAATGTCTTGGAGGTGTATTTCACATCAAAGTTAGCGCTATGTGCTATTCGCAATAAAAAGACTCTTTCGGAGAGGTTGTTGGTTATGTTAAGATCTAATATTTCTTCATTCAACTGATTAATTTCGCCCAAGTCAAAGTCAGAGACAGAAACCATTGTTTGATTGAAAGCTGATAAATTCAATAGGGCTAAAAAGGCGAATAGGAAATATTTCATAATAATTGAAATTCAAATTTTAGGCCAAAATTGTATTAATTGATTACTATTTTCAACTGATCAGCTATTTTACGGTCATTAGAAAGTCGAGGTAATTTATTCTGTCCTCCTAACTTACCAATAGATTTCATATATTGATTAAAACCACCTTTTTGTACCACATTAACTTTTAGGGGTTGCAATATGCTTCCTGAAATTAAATCCTTGTAGTAGCTGTTTTTTTGTTGTAACTCTTTGTCAAGTAGCTGCTGAAAACCATTAAGATCATTTGGTATATCTTCGAACTCAATAAACCATTCATGAAAAGGAAGCTCTCCTTCCGGCGGATTTACTTGAGGTGCTAAATGAAAGTCATTTAACGTTGCTCCAAATTGATCACTTGCTACCTTGATGGCTGACTCAGCTTCTTCTGCAATAACGTGTTCTCCAAAAGCTGATGTAAAATGTTTGATTCTTCCCGATACAATAATTCTGTAGGGAGATAAGCTTGTAAATTTTACTGTATCTCCTATAGAGTAACCCCATAAGCCCGCATTTGAACTAAGAATTAACGCGTAGTTTACACCAGTTTTGACTTCTCCCAAGGATAGTCTACGTGGGTTTTCATCAAAAAACTCATCTGCAGGAATAAATTCATAGAAGATTCCTGCGTTTACATTCAGCAGCATTCCTTCAGCTACTTGACTATCTTGAAAAGCAATAAAACCTTCTGATGCAGGGTACAGCTCCACGGTATCTACTTTTTTACCAATTAACTTTTCGAAAATGGGCGCATAAGGCTGATAGTTGACGCCACCATAGATAAAAAGAGAAAAATCTGGGAACAAGTCTTTAATGGATTGTTTTTCTGTTATTTTTAGTAATCGTTCAAAATACATTTGTACCCAAGGTGGAATTCCGCTAATTAGCGCCATTCGCTTATTAGCTGTTTCGTGAGCCACAGCATCTACTTTCCTTTCCCAATCGTCAATACAGTTGGTTTCATAAGACGGCATCCTATTTCGTTGTAGGTAATTGGGGACATGATGCGCTACTATTCCTGATAGTCTGCCAGTGGGTATTGCTCCTGAATAATCTAATTCAGGACTACCTTGAAGAAATATCATCTTATGATCAACAAATTGGGATTTCCCCGTTTCTGCAATGTAGCACAAGATTGCATTTCTGGCTGAGTCGATGTGGTTTGAGATGGACTCTTTAGTGATGGGAATGTATTTTGACCCAGATGTAGTTCCTGATGTTTTACACAAATAGATAGGTGTTCCTTTCCATAAAATATCAGGAGCGCCAGACTTCATAAGGTCTATGTAAGACGATAGCTGCTCATAGTCTGCTACAGGAACTTGTTTTTTAAAATCTTCATAGTTATGAATGTCACTGAAATTGTGATCGCGACCAAACTTGGTGTTCTTGGCGCCTTGTATTAGTGATTTCAATACATTGGCCTGAGCTTCTAGTGGGTTATCCTTCCACTTTTTAATCTTGTAGACTTCTAGTTTTGCAAATGGAATACTCAGCCAAGACTTTAAGCCCATATTATTTCAGATTTAAATAGGTTTCAGGATTCAATGCAGCTCCTTCGTACCATAGTTCAAAATGCAAGTGTGGTCCATTTGTGAGTTCCCCAGAGTTCCCTATGATAGCAATGGCATCACCTGCATTTACCTGGTCACCAACTTCTTTCATCAATACGGAGTTATGCTTATAAATCGAAATCAAATTGTTTTCATGCTGCACACTTATCACGTGACCGGTTTCAGCAGTCCAACCGGTAAAAACAACAACACCTTTTAATGTCGCTTTTATGGCTTCGTTTTCAGGGGCCACAATATCGATTCCGTAGTGCTCTTTTTTTGGTTCAAAGCTGCCTGTTACTAATCCATTTAGTGGTGTAAAAAAGTAAGTTCCACTGAGCAGTGTATTGCCTTGTGTATTCTTATTGGTGTTAATGTTAAATGCATCTTCTTTTTCTACAAAGTCCCTGAATAAAGAATCCTCTTTGGAAATAGTCCGAGCTTCTTCATCATACTTAGGAGTAAGGTCCTGAACATCGGTTATGGAATCATTAGGTAGCTTCCCTTGTATAATCAATCGAATGTTATCCAAATAATGCTGTTTCACGCTCAGGTCATTTTCCAATGAATCTACTTTAAGAACCATATTCGTCAGGTTCTGTCTTAATGTAACGTCCGTATAGCCTGGAATAAACTCCCTAAGTGGGGTAAAAGCAATAATAATGGTGACGGTCGTAATTAAAAGAAAAGATCCAGAGATAACCAATAGAAATACATTTAATGGAGAAAGCCTAAAAGAAAGCTTTTCTTCAAATGTGGAGTCGTTCAGAATAACGAGCCTAAACTTGTTTTTCAGTCGCTTTATAAAACGCTTTTTTTTATTCTTTTCTTCTATCATTTGTAATCAATTGTGACAAATATCAGCATAATATATACGAATTAGAAAAACGGGTTTTCTATAAATGATAAAAGTTGATAAAAAATGGCAGCCACATTCTAATAGCCTTAAAGTAATTATAGTTGCTAGCCGGTCTAAAATAGAATGATTATAATTAATTTAGCCAACTTTTGTTGAAAAAGTAATAAACCCCACATTTCTGAGTTTTATCATCCCACAACCCTAGTAGCATTAATAAGTGAAATACCACCAACATATTCGTAACAAAAATAGTCTACTTATAGTGGTACTGATGATTGTTTTGGCGTCGTGTTCTACCAAAAAGAATACGTTTATGAGCAGGAACTATCATAATTTGGTTGCTCACTATAATGGGTATTTCAATGCTCGTGAAATTCTAAAGGAAGAGAAAAGGAAGTTACGAGAAAACCATAAGGATGATTATTCTCAACGACTACCTATTTTCATTTACCCTACTGAAGATCAGTCTAAGGCGTTGATTCCTCAAATGGATGTTGTGATAGAGAAATCATCTGCAGTGATAGAGCGCCACTCGATTTACAAGCGTAAAAAAGAACATGTAAAGTGGATTGATGACAGTTACTATTTAATTGGGCAAGCAGAGTTTAACAAAGGAAATCTGGTATCTGCAGAACAGACTTTCTTATACATTTATCAAGGGTTTAAACGCGAACCAATTCGTTACGACGCTATGCTATGGCTGATTAGAACACATATCCAAAAGGGAGATTGGGATAAAGTAGAAACCTATATAGAAGTAATTGAAGAAGATGTTTCATTCCCAGACGAAAAGAAAGGTTTGTTCAGTGCAGTGTACGCTGATTATTTGATTAAGAAGGATGAAGACTTTGAAAATGCCATACTGAGGTTAGAAGATGCCATTCGATTTACGGATGAGCGAGAAGATAAACGTAGATACACATACATATTAGCACAGCTTTACCAGCAGCGAGGTTTCCTAAAACGTGCAAATGAGCTGTATGCCGATGTGTTAGACTTACGCCCGGATTATGTAATGGCGTTTAATGCTAAAATTAATCGAGCAATCGCATACGACTCCGAGTCAAGTAACGCTGAAGAGATAAAAAAAGTGCTTTTCAAAATGCTAAAGGATGGTAAAAATGAAGAGTTTTATGATCAGATATACTATGCACTTGCAGAGTTAGCTTTAAAGCAAGAAGATGAACCTCTTGCAATTGATTATCTAAAAAAATCCACAAAGGTTAGTACAGTCAACATAAAGCAAAAGGCACTTTCGTTCTATAAGTTAGCCGATGTTTACTTTGAGCAACCCGACTATATCAATGCTCAATCATATTATGATAGCACGACCATCTACCTTCCAAAGGAGCATGACAAGTACTACCTTGCAGATGAAAAAAATAGTAGTTTAAAAGACCTTGTAAAAAATTTAAAAATCATTGAGCTACAGGATAGTTTAGTGAAAATAAGTAACCTTAGTGAAAAAGAACAAAAAAAGTTGGTCAATGACCTTATAAAAGAGTACAAAAAAGAGCAAGAGAGACAACGTTTAGCTAAAGAGGCTGCTGCACAAGCATTGGCAAACAATTCTGGAGGAACTGCCCCTCTCCCCGGACGCTCTGGTGGGTGGTATTTCTATAACCCTACATCTATGGCATTTGGACTTGCTGAATTTAAAAGATTGTGGGGCAACAGACCATTAGAAGATGATTGGAGAAGAAGTAACAAGCAAACTGTTTTAAAGGATATTACAGCAGGAGTTTCAGATGGCGACCAACCAACGAACCAGCAGTCAGGTGAAGTTGTAGAGGATCCCAACTTATCAGAAGAAACCTATTTGAAAAACATTCCGCAAACCTTTAACGATAAGTTAGTTGCGAATGGAAAGATAGCAGAAGCACTATACGCAGTTGGTTTTATTTTTAAAGAGTCTTTTGAAGACTATCCAAGTGCAATAAATGCTTTTGAGCGGATAGCCAATGAATTTGATACAAGCTCTAAAGCGCTTCCTGCACACTACCAGCTATACCGAATATTTTTGTATCAAAACGATAAAGAGAATGCTAAGGTTCATAAAGATTGGGTATTGGAAAACCATCCCTTTAGTGAGTATGCATATATTATTAAGGACCCGAACTACAATAAACAAACCCGAGCAACTAAAGAGAAGGTGGAGTCTTTTTATGCAGCGACTTACCGACTGTTTGAATATGGGTTGTATGGAGATGTTATTGAAAGTTGCAACAAAGCAGATTCAGTTTTCAATTCTGACCATTTACAGGAGAAATTTGATTTTTTAAGAGCGAAAGCAATTGGTTATACTCGATCACTACCAGAGTTTAAAGAAGCGTTAACATATGTAATAAAAGCATACCCTGAAGACCCTGTAAAAGAGCAAGCGCAGCAGATACTGGACTACATCAATAGAAACTCATCTGCTCCACCGAAGCCACTAAATACATCAAGTTATGTTTACGAGGAAGATGAAAAACATATT
>CBFHZL010000088.1:4143-11332 GCA_965660325.1 uncultured Acidiluteibacter sp. | reverse complement strand
TACCGCATCGCATGATCGTAGGCCCTCATTTTCACAACCTGTAAATTGCATTTCACTCCCTCTTTTAACCACTTTTCTCCATTTATCATTTCGGCATATTCGCCCATGGTCATTCCATGAACTACCGGAATTGGATGCATGCCAACGAAAGAGGTAAATTCCTTCTCCAAGATCGGTCCATCGATATAATATCCATTCGGGTTTGGCCGGTCAAAAACAATCAACGGAATATTATTTTCTGCACATGCCTCCATCACATAATGAAGCGTAGAAATATACGTGTAAAATCGTGCTCCTACATCTTGTAGATCGAACACCATTACCTCAATGCCTGAAAGCATTTGGTTAGAAGGTTTTTTATCATTTCCGTAAAGCGAAAATATCGGTAATCCGGTTTTTTCATCTGTGGACGAATTTACTTTCTCTCCTGCATCTGCATCTCCTCTGAAACCGTGCTCTGGGCTAAATAATTTAGTAATGATGATATTTTTTTTCAAAAGTATATCAACCACATGCACATCTTGTATCAGTGTAGCATGATTACCAACAAACCCTACCGATTTATCCTCTAAAAGGGGCAAATACAAGTCGAATTGCTCAGCTCCTAGTAGCAGTTTTTCTTCGACCTCTTTTTGAGTAATAGCTCCCTCTTCTGATGAATTAGCCGGCTCACTGCCTGCACAAGAAAAAAAGGAGAACAGCAGCGGATATAAAAAAAGCGCGTATAAAAAGGATGGTAGCTTAAATCGTTTCATCTTATTATTACATTTGTAATAAACACATTCCATTGAATTTCGAATTATTCACAGCCAGAAAAATTATCAAAGGCAACAACGAAGGTAATCGTTTTTCGGCACCTATCATACGTATTTCTATTTTAGCCATTGCGTTAGGGGTAGCGGTGATGATTATTGCCACCTCCATTGTGAATGGTTTTCAAGCAGAAATTCGAAATAAAATCATCGGTTTTGGTGCACACACCACCATTACTTCCTACAATACACAAAACCAGCTAGACCCCAAACCAATTGATAAACATCAAGACTTTCTTCCTAAGATAAAAAATCACGAGTCGGTAAGCAATGTGCAAATTTTTGCTACAAAAGGCGGAATCATTAAAACGACCGATGATATTTATGGAGTAGTATTGAAAGGTGTTGGAAGTGATTACGACTGGACGTTTTTCAATGAGCACTTAATTGCAGGCACTAAACTTCATTTATCCGATAGCAGTAGGAATGATAGCATTCTCATTTCGGAGCACATTGCCAATAAGCTATACTTGTCTATCGGAGATCAAGTACGCATGTATTTTATACAAGAACCTCCTCGAATTAGAAAGTTTACCATTGCAGGAATTTACAATACCGGTTTTGCAGAAATGGATGAGCGTTTCGCAATAGGAGATATTCAACACATCCAAAAGTTAAATAATTGGTCAGACAACTTGGTTACCGGTTTTGAGGTTTCAATCAATGATTTTAATCAATTGGATGAAGTGGATGAATTTATTTATCGATCCATCGGCTATGATTTTATTTCAACAAGTATAAAAACTGCTCGAGCCGATATTTTCAATTGGTTGGAATTACAAGATGTCAATGTACTGGTCATTATCATTCTTATGCTGATGGTTGCAGGCATCAACATTATTTCCGCATTATTGATATTGGTAATTGAGCGCACCAATATGATTGGGATTTTAAAAGCACTCGGAGCCAATAATCAGCGGATTCGCCGTGTTTTTTTATACAGTGCTACGTATCTTATTGGCCTGGGGCTCTTTTGGGGCAACCTGATCGGAATCACTTTTTGCCTACTACAAGAAAAGTTTCAATTTTTATCCCTAGACGAAGAGGCCTACTACATTGATCGTGTGCCTATTGAAATGAATATATGGGAACTAATTGGTCTAAACATTGGTACCTTGGTAATTAGCATTGTGATTTTACTCATTCCCTCCATGATTGTATCTAAGATTTCACCCGCAAAGGCAATTAAGTTTGATTAGTGTAAGATCAAAAATAGCTTCTATTTCCCTTCTTAATGGGGCAATTAAATGATACTTTTGTAGTCGATTTAAACGAAAAAGATCATGAAATACTTCAATAATATCATCGAAACAATTGGAAACACTCCTCTTGTAAAACTGAATAAAACAGTAGAAGGCGTGCCTGCATTGGTATTGGCAAAGGTAGAAACGTTTAACCCCGGCCACTCCATTAAAGATCGTATGGCATTGAAGATGGTTGAAGATGCCGAAAAGGCTGGCATCCTAAAACCTGGCGGTACTATTATTGAAGGAACCTCTGGTAATACTGGAATGGGATTGGCGCTTGCTGCAATTGCTAAAGGTTACAAATTAATTTGTACGATGGCTGACAAGCAGTCACAAGAAAAAATAGACATCTTGCGTGCCATGGGCGCTGAAGTAATTGTCACACCTACAAACGTAGCCGCTGATGATCCTCGATCGTACTATTCAGTTGCACGAAAATTGAACGAAGATATTCCCAACTCGTTTTATCCAAACCAGTACGACAACTTATCAAACAGAACTGCTCATTACGAGCAGACCGGTCCGGAAATTTGGGCACAGACAGAAGGTAAAATAACACACTTAGTCGTTGGTGTAGGTACAGGAGGAACTATCTCTGGTACCGCAAAGTATTTAAAAGAACAAAATCCAAATGTTAAGATTTGGGGAATTGATACTTACGGTTCAGTCTTTAAAAAATACCACGAAACTGGTGAGTTTGATGAAAATGAAATCTACTCTTACCTAACGGAAGGCATTGGAGAAGATATTTTACCTCAAAATGTTGACTTTAAGCTCATCGATAAGTTTGAGAAAGTAACCGATAAAGAAGGGATGCTCATGACAAGACGACTCGCACAAGAGGAAGGTCTTTTTATGGGAAACTCTGCAGGTAGTGCTGTTGCAGGTCTAATGCAACTAAAAGATGAGTTGACACCAGATGATGTAGTGGTAGTCATTTTCCATGATCATGGTACACGTTATGTCGGTAAAATCTTTAATGATGATTGGATGAGAGACAGAGGCTTTCTAGATAAAGAAAAAGCTAGAGCGCTTGATTTAATTAGAAGTCACAAAGATAAAAACTTAGTAACGGTAAAGGATTCACACAGCATCTCTGAGGCGATTGCTGTACTTACAAAGTACAATATTTCTCAAGTACCTGTGAACAATGAAGCAGGAGAATTTGTAGGTTCAATTAATGATACCGAGTTGTATGCCGCCTTGATCAAAAACCCAAAAATGGGCGATGATAAAGTGAGTACGGTAATGGGTCAAGCGTACCCGTTTGTAGAGGCGAATGCAACGATTGAAGATGTATCTAAATTAATTGATAAAAATAACCGTGCAGTATTGATAAAGGACGCTGCAGGGATTATCCATATCATTACCATACATGATGTAATCGATTCATTGAAATAGAATAGGCAGAATGATTCAAATAAAAGATCAAATCGGGAGCTTGCTTACTTTTAAGCAGGCTCCTTTGCGTATCATATCATTGGTACCATCGATTAGTGAACTTTTATGGGACTTAGGGTTAGAGAATGAGCTCGTTGGGGTGACTAAATTTTGTATCCATCCAGTAAATCTTCGAAAAGAGAAAATCATTGTTGGAGGAACTAAAAATGTAAAAATAAACCGTGTATTAGAGTTGCAACCTGACCTTGTAATTGCCAACTTGGAGGAAAATACCAAGGAAGAGATTGAGGAATTGCAACGACACGTTCCAACTTACGTCAGTGATATAAATACCACCGATGATATGCTAGCATTTATTCAAGCAATAGGAAAGCTATGCAATCGACAACCGCAGACAGCAGAGGTTATCAAAAAGCTCTCAAATGCATTAGCTGATTTGCCAAAAAAAGAAGAAAAAAAGAGTGCCATTTACTTAATTTGGAATGAGCCATTCATGAGTATTGGCGGCGATACCTTTATTTCGCATATGATGGAAAATGTGGGATACGTCAATTCTCTGCAACAGGAAGAACGGTATCCTGTATTAACTGCCGACGATATTCGTAAGATAGCACCAGAAGAATTACTGCTTTCTTCCGAACCTTATCCTTTCAAAGAAAAACACCGAGAGCAATTGCAGAAGCAGTTTCCAAACATTAAAGTAAAGTGTGTAGACGGGGAAGCCTTTTCATGGTATGGTAGTCGAATCTATAAAGTAAAAGACTACTTAAATAGCATTTAATGATAGGTGGTTAACCGCTCAACCAAATTTTTAATACCTTTATTCGAATTAAAATTACGCATGCTTTATCGCCTTAAAATTAGTTTTTTAATCTTCCTTATTCCGCTTTTCGCAACAGGGCAAAAAGTTGGTGTTGTGCTCAGTGGTGGTGGTGCAAGTGGTGCAGCGCATATTGGGGTTTTAAAAGCATTGGAAGAAAATAACATTCCGATCGACTACATTACAGGCACATCAATAGGAGCACTTGTAGGAGCATTGTACGCCTCAGGAAAAACACCAAGTGAAATTGAGTCGCTATTTACTTCAGATGATTTTATCGAATGGTCGAATGGTGTAGTGCTTGATAAGTACAGATTTTTTTATAAAGAAGAAGACATTAGCCCAGAAGTAGTAAACATTGACTTTAGTTTAGATACCTTATTTGAAAAGAATCTACCCGTTAGTTTTATTTCCTCTGTCCCAATCGATTTTGGATTATTAAAATTATTAGCGCCTCCTGCAGCAGCAGCGAATTACAATTTTGATAGCTTGATGATTCCGTTTAGGTGTATTGCTGCTGATATCACCAACGGCTCGGAATATGCTTTTTCTGAAGGAGACCTAGCAACGGCAGTTCGAGCCTCGATGGCGTATCCATTTTACCTATCGCCTATTAAGTACAGAGGAAGATTACTATTCGATGGTGGGTTGTATAACAATTTCCCATCAGACCTTATGTACAATGATTTTACACCAGATTATATCATTGGTAGCAATGTATCAAGAGCTGATGAGCCACCATCGGAAGACAACTTAGTCTCTCAGATTAAAAGCATGCTTAGTAAGGAGTCCTCTTACAGTATTGAGTGCACAGAAGGTATCATTATCGAGCCGGAGGTAGAAGAGATCACCCTACTCGATTTTGATCAAAATTATAGTGCCATCCAAAAAGGATATTTGGCAGCACTAGAGAATATGGATTCGATAAAAGCAAACATTACTGATTACCGAAGCCTAGAAGATTTAGATACACAACGAAAAAGTTTTACAAACAAGCATGAACCACTCAAATTTGGTAAGGTAAACATAGCTGGTATCGAAGAACAACAAACCAATTACATCTTTAACAAAGCACTTAAAAATAAGCCGTTCTTTGAGTTTGATAAATTGGAACAATCCTACATGCGTTTGTTATCAGACCGTGGAATAAAATCAATTTACCCTACTGCACGATTTGATTCGCTGTCGGGTTACTATGACCTAAAGTTAAATGTCAAAAAAGAGAAAAGCTTCCAAGTTGAATTTGGAGGTATTATTTCTACTCGGCCTATCAATACTGGATACGTGGGGCTGCGCTATACCCGAATGCGAAAAAACAATTTGATGGTTAGCGGGAATACGTATTTTGGAAAACTACATAGCTCAGTAAAAGTTGCAGGAAGGTTAGAGTTTCCTAATAAATTACCCATCTATACAGAGTTAAGTTATACTGCCAGTAAATGGGATTTTTTTAATAGCTCTACTACTATTTTAGAAGATATCAACCCTTCTTATTTAATCAAAAATGAAAACTTTGTTGATGTAAAAGTAGGTACACCAGTTCGTTTCAAAGGAAAGTTTGAAGCAGGAGCCACCGTATTTGAATTAGAAAACGAGTATTATCAGGACAATAACTTCCGTAGAACGGATACCGCTGACCTGAACCGATTTAGAGGTATAAGTCCATATCTTGAATATACCAGAAGTACTTTAGATCAAAAGCAATTTGCAAAAGCAGGAAGTTTATTGGAAGTGAAAGCAAGGTGGGTATATGGTGAGGAAAAAAACTTACCAGGATCTACATCTCTGCAAACTGAAAAAGTAATAGCTAGCAGGAATTGGTTCGAATTTAGATTTCGTTACCAGAACTATTTCTTCGAAAAGAATAAATTTAAACTAGGCGGTCAAGTGGAATTCATTTCAACCAATCAGCCTTTCTTTAATAATTATACTGCCACCGTATTGATCTCTCCTTCTTTTCAGCCTTTGCCTGAAATGAGTACTTTATTTCAATACCAATACAGAACACACACATACAGTGCGTTAGGATTGAAGACGATCTATTCCTTTACCAAAAAATTAGATCTAAGAATAGAAGGGTATTTGTTTCAACCGTATCAAGAGATATTGAATAACAACAAATCAGCAGGTTATGGAGAAGTGCTATCTACACGAGATTTCATCGGAACTGCTACAGCAGTATACAACACCAGAATAGGACCTATAGCGGCTTCATTTAACTATTATGATAAAGCGGTTGACCAAACAAAGTTCTTGCTTCATTTCGGCTATATTCTATTCAATAAGAAGGCCCTTGAATAATCTATCATTAAGTCAAAGAAAAGATGTAATCATCTCTTCCTATTAACACCACTCCAAGTCATAAGAAAGTAAATTGCAAAAAATAGGCTTGTACCATTGGTACAAGCCTATTTTAATATTGTTTAGAAGCATTAAGCTTCGCCTGTTGGACCTCCAAAGTTCATTGGAAAATTTGGTTGCTCACCCTCAGTAATTTTACCAAGTTGTGACTCATACTTCACGATGTTATCGTTCAGTGCTTTTAGCAGCCTTTTGGCATGCTGAGGAGTCATAAGCACCCTGCTTTTCACTTTACCTTTTGGCATTCCAGGCATAATCTTAATAAAGTCAAATACAAACTCGGAACTTGAGTGACTTATCACGGCGAGATTGGAATATTGTCCTTCTGCCATTTCCTCACTTAACTCTATATTGAGTTTATCATTCTTCACTTCGTCGCTCATTGTTCTTTCGTTTTATTATTCTACTTCTTCTGTAACTTCTTTAGCAGAAGTTAATTTTTCATATTCTGCTTTCGATCCTACGACTACATCTTGGTAAGCTTTCAGTCCGGTACCTGCAGGAATTAAGTGTCCAACAATAACGTTTTCTTTTAATCCCATTAAGTG
>CBFHZL010000088.1:1740-4044 GCA_965660325.1 uncultured Acidiluteibacter sp. | reverse complement strand
ATCCACTTTGCTACTTACTGCAGCTTCGTTAAGCACCTTCGTTGTCTCTTGGAATGACGCAGCAGAAATAAAGCTTTCTGTCTGTAATGACGCTCTTGTAATACCTTGTAAGATAGAACTAGAAGTTGCAGCCATAGTATCTCTTGCAACGACTAACTTCTTGTCAGCTCTCTTAAGACGAGAATTCTCCTCTCTTAGCTTACGTGGTGTCACAATTTGTCCTTGACGTAACACATCAGAGTCACCTGCATCTTCAACATACTTTTTACCGAAGATCCAGTCGTTCTCTTCCATAAATTCTGTCTTGTTTGCGATTTGCTTCTCTAAGAAACGCGTATCACCCGGATCTTGAATCACTACCTTACGCATCATTTGTCTAACGATTACTTCAAAGTGCTTATCGTTAATCTTCACACCTTGTAGTCGGTAAACTTCCTGAACCTCATTTACGATGTATTCTTGTACTTGAGTAGGGCCCTTAATTGCTAAGATATCAGCCGGTGTAATTGCTCCATCAGAAAGCGAGCTACCTGCTCGTACAAAGTCATTCTCTTGTACTAAGATATGCTTCGATAGGTTGATTAAGTATTTCTTAACCTCACCAGTTCTTGATTCTACAATTACCTCTCTATTACCTCTTTTGATTTTACCGAATGAAACGATACCATCAATTTCAGTAACAACAGCAGGGTTAGATGGATTTCTTGCCTCGAATAACTCCGTTACTCTTGGCAGACCACCCGTAATATCACCAGACTTACCAGATACTCTAGGTATTTTTACCAAAATCTTACCTGTTTCAATCTCATCACCTTCATCAATAGAAATGTGAGCTCCTACTGGTAGATTATACGTTTTAAGGATATCACCCTTCTTATTTACAATCTTAATTTCAGGAACATTTTTCTTGTCCTTGCTTTCAGTAACTACTTTTTCTCTAAATCCAGTCTGCTCATCAGACTCTTCTTTATAAGTAACACCTGCAATAAGGTTTTCAAAAACAATCTTTCCTTTAAATTCAGCAACAATTACAGCGTTATATGGATCCCACTCACAAATCAAGTCACCCTTCTTCACTTTTGCACCATCTTTCTCATACAACAGTGATCCATAAGGAATGTTAGCGGTAGCTAAAACAATACCTGTTTTGGCATCTACAAGACGCATTTCAGCAGATCGTCCAATAACGATGTTTACTTTCTTGCCGTCTTTGTTTTCACCTTCTACCGTTTTTAATTCGTCGATTTCGATCACACCATCATGCTTCGCTTCAACTCGTGACTCGTCGGCAATTTTCGATGCTGTACCCCCTACGTGGAATGTACGCAATGTCAATTGTGTTCCGGGCTCACCAATGGACTGTGCTGCAATTACACCAACAGACTCACCGCGTTGTGCCATTCTACCGGTAGATAAACTTCTACCATAACACTTAGAACATACTCCTCGTTTCAATTCACAAGTCAATACTGAACGCATTTCCAATTCTTCAATTGGTGATTCATCAATCATTCTTGCAATATCTTCCGTTACCTCTTCGCCTGACTCGATAATCAAGTCTCCGGTATTTGGATGATAAACATCGTGAACTGTTGTTCTACCTAAAACTCTATCGTAAAGTGATTCGACAATTTCATCATTTTTAACCAACGGTGAAATCTGAACACCTCTTAATGTACCACAATCCTCATCAGTAATTACAACATCCTGAGAAACATCTACCAATCTACGTGTTAAGTAACCAGCATCAGCCGTTTTCAATGCCGTATCCGCAAGACCCTTACGAGCACCGTGAGTAGAAATAAAGTACTCTAGAATTGATAACCCTTCCTTAAAGTTAGAAAGAATTGGATTTTCAATAATTTCTTGACCTGTAGAGCCTGATTTTTGCGGCTTAGCCATCAAACCTCTCATTCCTGAAAGCTGACGAATCTGCTCTTTAGAACCCCTTGCACCTGAATCAAACATCATGTAAACAGAGTTGAAACCTTGGTTGTCGGTTTTCAATCGATCCATTACCGTGTTCGTCAACCTAGTGTTGGTATGCGTCCAAATATCAATAATCTGGTTATAACGCTCGTTATTCGTAATGAATCCCATGTTATAGTTATCCCAAACTTCTTGTACTTGACCTGCAGCCTTATCCATTAATTCGTCTTTCTCTTTAGGGATAATTACATCACCTAAATTAAACGATAGACCTCCTTTAAAGGACATTTCATAACCTATCGTTTTAATATCGTCCAAGAATTTTGCAGTCGCAGAAGTACCAGCTTCCTTCAAAATATTACCAATAATATCTCT
>CBFHZL010000088.1:0-1641 GCA_965660325.1 uncultured Acidiluteibacter sp. | reverse complement strand
TAACGACTTCTTAGTCAATAATTCATTAATGTAACCTGCACTTTCAGGAACAACTTGGTTGAAGATAATTCGACCACAAGTGGTATCAATAATCTTAATCTCGCCTTTATCTTTTACTCTTACTTTAATCTTTGCATGAATATCAAGACGACCTTCGTTGTTGGCGATAATTACTTCTTCCGGAGAATAGAATGTTTTTCCCTCTCCTTTAATAATTAAATCACCTTCTGAATAACGCTCTTTGGTTAAATAATACAGACCAAGAACCATATCCTGTGATGGTACCGTAATCGGTGATCCATTCGCAGGATTCAAAATATTGTGAGAAGAAAGCATCAACATTTGAGCCTCCAGAATTGCTGCATTACCTAACGGTAAGTGAACAGCCATTTGGTCACCATCAAAATCCGCGTTAAATGCAGAACATACTAACGGGTGAAGTTGAATCGCTTTTCCTTCAATTAACTTTGGCTGGAAAGCCTGAATACCTAATCGGTGCAAAGTAGGCGCACGGTTAAGTAATACTGGGTGGCCTCTCAATACATTTTCCAAAATATCCCAAACTACAGGATCTTTTCGGTCAACAATCTTTTTAGCTGACTTAACAGTCTTTACGATACCTCTTTCAATCAATTTACGAATTACAAAAGGCTTGTATAACTCAGCTGCCATATCTTTTGGCAAACCACATTCATGCAATTGTAAACTTGGTCCTACAACAATTACAGAACGACCGGAATAATCAACACGCTTACCCAATAAGTTTTGACGGAAACGTCCGGACTTACCTTTCAAACTATCAGATAATGACTTTAACGCACGGTTAGAGTCAGTTTTAACAGCACTTGATTTTCTTGAGTTATCTAATAAAGAGTCAACTGCTTCTTGAAGCATTCTCTTTTCATTTCTCAAAATCACCTCAGGAGCTTTTATCTCTAATAAACGCTTCAGTCGGTTGTTTCTGATAATAACTCTTCTGTAAAGGTCATTTAAATCAGATGTAGCAAAACGACCACCATCTAAAGGCACCAATGGGCGCAATTCTGGTGGGATAACAGGCACTACTTTAACAATCATCCATTCCGGACGATTTTCAATACCTTCAGCCACATTTCTGAATGATTCAACAACTTGAAGTCTCTTCAGCGCTTCATTTTTACGTTGCTGAGAAGTTTCGTTGTTGGCTTTGTGACGCAAATCATACGATAAACCATCTAAATCTAATCGCTTCAATAATTCATAAAGAGCATCAGCTCCCATTTTAGCGATAAATTTATTTGGATCAGTATCATCTAAATACTGATTCTCTTTTGGTAAAGTATCCAAGATGTCTAAATACTCTTCTTCTGTTAAGAAATCCAAGTATTCTAAATCTTCACCTTGCGCATTCTTCGCGTTACCGGCTTGCACTACTACATATCTTTCGTAGTAAATAATCGTATCCAATTTCTTAGTTGGTAAACCTAAAAGGTAACCGATTTTGTTTGGTAACGATTTGAAATACCAGATATGAGCTACAGGAACAACCAATGAGATGTGTCCCATTCGCTCTCTACGTACTTTTTTCTCGGTAACTTCTACACCACATCGATCACATACGATACCTTTATATCGTATTCTTTTATATTTTCCACAGTGGCA
>CBFHZL010000087.1:0-11333 GCA_965660325.1 uncultured Acidiluteibacter sp. | reverse complement strand
TTCAGAGTTGCCTCCATTGACCAATATTCCTCACTGCTGCCTCCCGTAGGAGTCTGGTCCGTGTCTCAGTACCAGTGTGGGGGATAACCCTCTCAGGCCCCCTACCCATCGGAGTCTTGGTAAGCCGTTACCTTACCAACTAACTAATGGGACGCATGCTCATCCTTTTCCGCCGAAGCTTTAATAACAATAACATGCGAAATTGTTATACTATGGAGTATTAATCCTCATTTCTAAGGGCTATCTTCCAGAAAAGGGCAGATTGCATACGCGTTACGCACCCGTTCGCCACTCGTGTTAAGAGCAAGCTCTTAACTTACCGTTCGACTTGCATGTGTTAGGCCTGCCGCTAGCGTTCATCCTGAGCCAGGATCAAACTCTTCGTTGTATAAAAAGTTTAATGCTATTTGGCTCAATTTTCAAGTCAATCTAAATTGACTAAAGTATTTACTTTACTTTTACCTATACTTCAATATTTTCAAAGAACTTCTCGATAAAGTTACTCTCTCAAGCACTCCTCTCGCATTCTATATCTCGTAGCCCGTAAGCTATTTCAATCGTGTTATGAACTCCCGTTTTTAAGGGGCTGCAAATGTAAACAAAGTTTTTATTTCTAAAAGCTCTTTTCAAAAAAAACTTTTAACCTTTATTTATCATCATTTCAACTCCCACTTTTCGGGTCGACAAAAGTAACTATATTTTAATTTATAATGAAATAAAATAATTAAAGTTTGTCTTTAATTTATCGACTTGAAAAGCAACTATGGAAAGAACTACCCTCTTTGGGGAGGCCAAAATTAATACTAAAAAAGTTTATGATAAAACTTTTGTAGCAATAATTTAAAATTATTTTAACACGACCTTAAAATCAACTATTTAAAAATGCTACAACTTGAGCTATGGAGTAGAGTTCGACACAGGAAGTACCTTACCATTGAAGATGGCTCCACTATTTAATGCAAAATCTCCTATAAATTTGGCCATATCTTCGGGAGTGTTTGGAGATTTATAGTCAGGAAAAGCTTCTCTGAGCATACTTGTATTAACTGAACCTAGTGCTAAAGCATTTAGCTTGATATTTGTATCACTCAATTCTTCAGCTAAACATTCAGTAAGGTTAGACAATGCAGCCTTAGTGGAACTGTATAAAGATAATCCTGGAAATTTGGAACTTCCTTGAAATCCTCCCATACTAGATATATTTACCACGTGAGCCAATGGAGACTTCTTTAACAATTCGAGAATGGATTGTGTAATAAAGTAAGGTGCCAACGTATTTACCTTATATAAGTATAAGGCATCAGAATACGTAGCATCTTGAAATGGCTTATTAATAAGTGTTGCCGAATTATTGATTAAGATATCTATTTTTTCAAGGGCTGAAGGCAAAGCCTTCATAAAACTAGTGGCAACATCGTCTTTAGAGACATCAAAAGATACAATTTCAATTGAAACGTTATACCTATTGAAGCACTCTTCTTTTAGGGCTTCTAGTTTAGACTGACTTCGGGCTACTGCAATAATCGAAACATCGTCTATTGTATCGCAAAAATATTTGACGAGCTCATACCCTACTCCTTGGCTTGCGCCTGTAACTATTATATTCATTACGCTTCTTGTATTTGTCTATTAAGGTATGCTCTCAGGCCGTTTTTAATCAATGTTGCTTGATGCGGATTTTGCTGCGCATGAGATTCTAAAAAGGCAACTATATCATCTACCACATTACTGTGCACTCCTTTTGAGCTACTCAATTCTGCTATTTCAAGCGGCAATAACCAATCCTTTTGGTATTGTTCCTGCAGGGTTTCCCAAATATCAACAAGGGAATCTAAGTTTGATGCTGTTTCTCTAATTTGTCTCACAGAAGAATATAAGGAATGTAGTTTCTTTGCCTTATCGTCGAAAACAATCTTCTGTGTTTTCTCTTCGGGCACTTTAAACTCTAAATTGAATGCTTCAGGATCAGAAGGACCGTTAAACACTGACTTTATTTCTGCTCCTACTGCCATATCGTATAACCCCCATGAAGGATCAAATAAAATCTTATCTCCGTAAGAAACGGTGCAGTCTTTAATGGTCATTAAAATTACATTTCCATAACGGTTCTTTCTAAGTAAGTATAGAAAGCCTTCGATTTTTATACCACTTTCAAACTCCATTTGTATTCTCTGGCCAGTTTCAATGCCTTTTTCTTTTAATTCGGTGTAGGACATTTCCTCAATTGGCTTGGTGTAACCAAGAAGTTTACCAACAGGAGATCCAAACCCCTCTGCATGCTGTGGTTTACCATGGCCGACCAATGCCTGATCATAGTAAGCTAGCATTGTTGGTCCTGTTGTTTGAACATAAGCCAAATCTCCATTTGCATCTGTAAGGTAATCCGTAAACACGCCACAAATTTGCAAACCGGAGGAATACTCTGCAGTTGCGACTGCTTTGGATTCTACCGCAAGCTTTAACCCATATGCCCCACCCTTTCTTAATGCCATGGTATCGGCAAACTCATTTAGCACTCTTGTTAATGTATTAAACGATGGTGTAACATAAAGCTGTGGTTGTGGTTTAGTTATATCAAACTCCTGCTCAGCAGCTGCGATGGTATAAGGGATCTTCTTTACATCGTCTTGCATACATGAATAACTTTCTCCAATCGAAGAGAGTAGGCCTGCACCGTATATTTGCGGTTGATCTACTGTTCCAATCAGACCATACTCTACCGTCCACCAGTGTAAATTTCTTATCCTGCTCATCTCAGAAGGCTCCCCCATGTTGGCAGAGATTTCTTCAACTGCTTTTTCAGCCTTAAGAACTGCTTCTTCAGATGTGTTTGGGTTTTCCTTAATAATAGACAAGTGCCGAATTGCTTCATACAATTCGTAATCTTTGGCGGAAGACATTGCTTTTGCTCCTATTTCTCCAAAGAATCTTAAATATTCAGCATACTGCGGATCGGCAATTATTGGAGCGTGTCCTGCAGACTCATGAATAATGTCAGGAGCAGGAGTATATTCTATATGATTAATGGTACGAATATCCGCAGCTATCACTAACACTTTATAGGCTTGAAACTCCATAAAAGCAGACGGTGGAATAAATCCATCTACTGCAACCGCAGCCCAGCCAATTTCTTTTAGAATTCGATTCATCCCATACATTTCAGGGATTTCTTCGATATCAATTCCTGTTTTCTTAAGGCCATCTAGATATGAACCATGCGCAACTTTTGATAAGTAATCAACATTTTGTCTCATTACATATCTCCAGACAGCTTGATCTTGTGCGGTGTAATCTGAACTACTCTGCTCTACTATAAATTGCTTCAAGTGTGATGGCAATCTATCTATCAACGGGTTACTTTCCATAATTGTAGTTTTATTTATTTCAATTGCTTTCGTTATTCATGATTCGCTTCATCGGAGACTATAAGTAAAAAGTAATCATCTATTGTGACCACATTTTATTTCACACAATAACTTATCAATTTGTATGTAAAATTAAGCAAATGAATATAGAGATTCAATATAGTTTATTGTTTCTAAAGTAAAAATGAAGCGCAGAAGCTGAATAGACTTGCAATATTGAAAACATCATCCATTTTTGTAGTAGTTTGTCAAATTCTAAACTAAATTGAAGTTTCTAGTCAACCTCTTTTAACTAATTTTGTTATTCCATAAAAAAGAATCAATATGTTTAGCAGCGGTCAATTTTACTTCGCCCTATTTTTTTTAGTAGCCTTTATAATAGGTATGATTTACGCTTACCGCGGAGATATTAAAAAAAATCCCAAGTATTTTAAAGGGTCATTTAAAATACTAATTAGTTTTATTGTGATTTATGGTATTTACTTTATACTAACCCGTGTTTTTGCTTTCGGTTAAAATGTCTTTAAACTCTTGAACAATCATTGCAGTGGCTCCCCATACAATATGATTATTTAACAAGAATGCCGGTACTTCTATTTTCGATTTATCGTGCAATGAAACGGCTGTTTTTGTGAAATTGACCTCATTCATAATATCTTCCAATCTCACCTCAATAATTTTGGCAACTTCTCGCTCTTGCTCTTTAAAAGTCGGTTGAATATTTACTACTCCAATAAAGGGAGTTATTAAAAAATTACTAGGTGGAACATATATTTCGGTAAGTTGACCTAAAAGTGAAACCTCTTCTTGATTTACCTGAATCTCTTCTTTAGCTTCTCTGAGGGCAGTGCCTTGTAAATTCAAATCACTTGGCTCCCACTTCCCACCAGGAAAACTGACTTGGGCTGAATGTACTCCTTGATATTGCTGCCTTAATATAAAAACCACGTGAGGAATCGTGTCTATTGGATAAAAAAGAACCAAAACCGCACTTTCTCGATACCCTCCTTTATTTTTAATATCTACCACCTTTGGACGCTGGTAGGACATCAGTTTATCGTGAGAGATGTCTCCAGGTAGTGCACTTTTAAGCCTTTCGGCTAAAAAGTTAGAGAGTAATGAAAAGTCGTTAATTATTTCCAAATAACCGTATTTAATGAAGGGTCATAAATCTCCATACTGTTTATCGTATTCAGCTGTAACAGCCCACCCTTAATTTGCTTTATTCCTTTGTATGTTTTGTTTAAGATTGGAACAAACTCATTGTTTACCAATTGAAAACCATCATTTTTCTCAAGGATAAACCCTAAAGAATCCATTCTTGCAATATTGGTATAATCATCTTTCAATAATGGTTTTCCCCCTTTATTGATTACCGTGTAACCAACATCTGTTTTGACAATAGCTTGGTTGTTTACAAATGACTCTGCAACTTTATACTTGTAGGGTATGATTAATCGTGTATCAGCATTCATATACCCCCAGTCGCCTTTCTTTTTAATGGCAGTTAAACCTGTAGGATTATAGTCTCCGATTGCTTCAAAAATCGCAGGAACTACCTTTTCTCCTGTTGTATCGATGACGCCTACTTTATTTTTGGTAATCACTGGTGCAAAACCATTCTTATCAAACTTACTAAAGGTTAGTGCTTCTATCTTAAATTGAAAAGAGAAATCTGTTAATAAAGTGCCCGAGGTATTTGCAAAAGTATAAGCTGCGGAATCAGCAACTAGTGCATAGCCATTAGAAAACTCTCCTATATTCGAGTAAACAAAGTCGACCACTAATGATCCGTTATTGGCATAAACACCATACCTATTGTTTTTCCTAGCTCTAGCTACACCTTGCTGATTAAATACTTCGATCCAATCGTGCTCAAAACCTACCACTACATCTCCATTTAGATTAAGTAGTCCTCTTTTACTGTTTTTCTCAGCATAAGCAAATCCATTGGAAAAACTACCCGCTGCATCATAAATTACAGGGATTTCAACACGCCCCATTGCATTAATGTAGCCAAATTTACCATTCAATTCAGCTAATGCGAGTCCATCAGAGAAAGGTGAGATTTGGTCATATGTTAAGGGAGTAATTAACTGATTAAGTTTATTGATTAATCCATACTTCTCTCCAAGTCCTACGATTGCAACTCCATTGGAGAAAGGTTCTATTTCATCATAAATTGCTGGTATTATGAAATCTCCTTGCTTATTTATCACTCCAAGGTAGCCCTCTTGTTGGACTAACGCTGATCCTTCGATAAACTCGCCTGCCCATTCATAATTAAATTCTAATACTATATTGCCGCTTGCGTCGATGTATCCAAACTTATTGTCTCGCTTTACGGCATAAAAGTGCTTGCCTGCCAAATTGAAATCAGTCATTAATTCATCCATAAATGGATAGTTTGGAAAATCCAATCGAAACTCAGTTATTTTCTCCGCGCTAAAGTCTTTCGTGTAGAGTTTATAAACACTTCTCCAAGCTTTATTTCTATTCTTGTTATTCTCATACTGTTTTACAAACTCGATATAAGAGGACAGCTTACCATCAGAAGTTACCTTCTTGTAAATAATATCTTGAGCCTTATTGGCAAACGGACTTTCAGGGTATTGTTCCAAAAACAACTGATAACTTGCTATGCTATCAGAAGCAGTAATGGTTTTAAACAGACTAAGTTCATAATTAGCTTTCGCCTCAAATCGCTGTGCTGAATTCGGGTATCGTTCCAAAAACATGTAATAAGCTTCAGGAGTATCAATATTTCTAGCTTTATCAAATGCGAGTTCATTTCGAAGCGAGATAACCGCATCATGTTGTTTCGCATCTGCATAGTGATTAATAAAATCGTTATAGTCCTTAATCGTGTTTTGACTCAATGCATATTCAAACTTTTTACGATTAATTATTCCTTCTATGCTATCTAGTGATTGATAAGAAAACGAAAGTTTAGATAATTGCTTTTCTTGTTTAGCGTCGTTAGAGTCAATCGCAAAAACAGCAGATTTTACATACTTTTTAGCTGAATCAAGATCATAAAAGGGGTTATCATTTCTGCTGTAAATAATAGAAAGCCCAAACCCTGCTGCCAATGGATTTCTATCCACCTTCTTTTCAAACAGTTTTTTTGCTTTAAAGTAATTGTAGATTTCTAACGCTTCGAATCCCCTATCGACTTTTCCTGCCGTAACTGTTGAAGAGAAAATTAGTATCTTAGTAATGAAAAGTAATATATAGCGTTGCATGTATGTATAGTGATATGTTACAAATTTAACTAAACCCAACCTATACCAACCCACATTTTGTCGCTGATGTCCAAAAATATTCGACTACTTTGTATTTTACATTTTACTTTGCTTTTTTTCTTTGGCGCCTGCGGTAATAAAGATAAGAAGAGCAAAAAGCTTGAGAAAGAAGAGCCGACAGCAGTTTACGATCTAGCCGAAATTAAAGAACGCGGAACACTACGTGCGCTTATTGACTACAGCTCAACGAGCTATTTCGTTTACAAGGGACAACCAATGGGTTATGAATATGAGCTACTAGAAACTTTTGCCAATTACATCGACGTAGACTTGGAGGTTATACCGGTAAAGAATATGGATGAGATTATTTCTTTGTTGAATTCATTCCAAGGTGACATTATAGCAGCCAACTGGACCGTAACAAAGGAGCGATCTAAAGAAGTTAGGTTTACACAATTAAACAATACCACTGAGCAAGTTTTAATTCAGCGTAAACCTGAAGGGCACGAACGCATGAGTAAAAAGAAGCTTAACAAAGCTCTTATTACCAATATCGTTGACCTAGGCGGAAAAGAAATTTACGTACGCAGAAACTCTTCCTTCTACAGCAGGCTAAATAACCTCTCAGATGAAATTGGAGAAGAGATCAATATTAAGACCACAAAAGGAGCAACTACCACAGAAATGCTCATAGAACAAGTAGCTAAAGGTGAAATAGATTATACTATTGCGGATAAGAATATAGCTCGAATTAACACTTCTTTTCATAGTAATATTGATGCATCACTGGCAGTGAGTTTGAAACAACGTGTTTCTTGGGCTGTAAGAAAATCATCAACCCAATTAGCTGAGACAATCGATACCTGGCTGACTGAATATAAAAAAACGAGTGAGTTTAAATACATCTACAATAAGTACTTTAAGAATCAATACTCGTATAGGAACCGTGTTGTCAGTGATTTTTACTCTGCAAAAAGCGGAATCATCTCTCCTTTTGATGCCGTTATAAAAGAGAAATCTCAAATCATCAATTGGGATTGGCGTTTGATTGCTTCGATGATTTACCAGGAGTCTCAATTCGACTCCACAGCAGTTTCTTGGGCAGGGGCCTCTGGTCTCATGCAACTTATGCCAACTACAGCTGCTCGGTTTGGCCTTGATAGCACTGCTACGAATGCAGATCAGATAGGAGCGGGCATGCAGTATTTAAAATACTTGGATAATGAACTACAAGAAAAAGTAATCGACCCATCAGAACGAAAAAAGTTTATACTAGCTGCTTACAATGTCGGACTCGGACATATTTGGGATGCTATGCGTCTAGCGGAAAAGCATGATTTAGATCCAACTATCTGGGGTGGCAATGTAGATATAATGCTGAAAAATAAATCTAAACCTAAGTATTATAAAGATCCTGTTGTTCGTCACGGATATTGTCGTGGAAGAGAACCTTACTATTACGTAAAAGAAGTGCTAGAAAGGTTTAAGCATTATGAGAATGTAATGGATTCGATGCAGGTTGAGTAGACTATTTATAATGGTTTATTTTTAATTGTTAATTCTCTTGCCTATCCTCCAGATGGCGGACAGGCAGGAAATCATTTATATTGCAGTTGCTCTAGAGGTTAGAACATCGAATATATTTCATTAATACTTCCATTCTAATTTGATTTCAAACTAAAGACGTTGGTATTGGTTTTGAATACCAGATTAGGAAATTAAAACCGAGGAATAAGTTCTTAAGAAACTACTTAAACCCTAATTTTGAGGCATGGAATTTACACAATTCAAGTTAACGAATGGCATACGCGTGGTGCACAAGCAAGTAAAAGCTACCAAAGTTGCGCACCTCGGGTTATTTATAAATGCAGGATCACGTGATGAAGAAGAACACGAAAAAGGATTAGCGCATTTTATAGAGCACACTATTTTTAAAGGAACAAAAAAGCGAAAAGCATTTCATATATTAAACCGTCTCGACAGTGTTGGAGGAGAGTTAGAAGCCTATACCACAAAAGAGGAAACTGTATTTTATGCCTCCTTTTTAAAGGAACATTTAAATAGAGCAACTGATCTGATTGCCGACATTACTTTTAACTCCATATTCCCTGCAAAGGAAATTGAAAAGGAAAAAGATGTGATTATCGACGAGATTGCATCCTATCAAGATAGCCCATACGATCAAATTTATGATGACTTTGAAGAACAAGTATTTGGTAAGCATCCGCTAGGAAGTAATATACTAGGAACGGAAAAGCACCTAAAGACCTTCACGAAAGAACATATTCTTGAATTTATGTCTCGTTTGTATGCAGCCGACGAAATGGTGATTAGCTGTGTGGGCGCATTTTCTGAAAAAAGATTAAAAGAAACACTTGAAAAGCATTTTACGGTGCCTATACAGAAAACCCGATCACACCAAAGAAAACCATTCAACGCATACCAAAGCAGCCATTCTGATTTATTGAAAGACTCGTATCAAAGTCACTACATTACCGGAAATATAGCATACGGCAGTAAAGAGGATAAAAAAAATGGGCTTGTATTGTTGAATAATATGATTGGCGGTCCAGCTATGAACAGTATTCTAAATATGGAAGTTCGTGAAAAACTAGGCTATACTTATAATATTGAGTCCAACTACTCTATTTATTCTGATGGCGGACTATTTAGTATTTACTTAGGAACCGACCAACAGCATTTAGAAAAAAGCATAGCTGTAGTAAGGCGTTCACTTAAGAAGCTACAAGCGAAAGAATTGGGCACACGTCAACTTTCGCAAGCCAAAAAACAATTAATCGGTCAATTAGCACTCAGCAGAGAAAACAATGGGTCGTTGATGCTGTCTTACGGTAAAAGTATGTTGGTGCACAATAAAATTTCTACCTTAGAAGAAATCATATCAAAAATAGAATCTATTTCAAGTAAAGAGATTTTAACCATTGCCAACGAAATACTGCACGAAAATCATTTTAGTCATTTAGCTTATATCAATAAATAGATGGATTTTTTACCTGAACATATCTCCACATATTCAGAAGAGCATACTTCCAACGAAACGGATGTTTTGTATCGTCTAAATCGAGCAACACATTTAGAAGTTTTACAACCAAGAATGCTAAGCGGACACCTACAAGGCCGATTATTGAAAATGATCGTGCAGATGATTCGACCTTCTAAAATTTTAGAAATTGGAACGTATACAGGCTATTCAGCAATTTGCATGGCGGAAGGACTTGACAAAAGTGGGCTCATCCATACCATAGATATTAATGAGGAATTAGAAGATATTACCCGACGGTTTATTACAGAAGCAGGATTCGAAAATCAGATAAAACAGTATATAGGAGATGCAGTGGAAATTATTCCGACCCTCAATGAGCAATTTGATTTGGTGTTTATGGATGCAGACAAAGAAAATTATTTAACGTATTATGATTTGTTGATTGAAAAACTGAAATCAGGAAGCTATATTTTAGCAGACAATGTGCTTTGGAGTGGAAAAGTTACAGAAGTAGCTAAGCCAAATGATAAAGAAACGCTTCACCTGCAAGCATTCAATAAGCGAGTAAAAGAAGATGATCGAGTAGAGAATATTTTATTACCCATTAGAGATGGGTTATTTTTAATTCGAGTAAAGTAAGATGAGTATCAACAAAAACATACGAAACCTCACTAAAGCTAGAAGGAACTATTCAGTAAGCGAGATAGTAGACGGAGTTCTTGCAGGAGATATTACTATTTTAAGTTTAGCGATTACTTTGGTAGAAAGCAGTCGGTTTGAAGACAAACAATTGGCGCATCAAATAATCGACCGATGTTTACCGTACTCGGGAAATTCTCAGCGAATAGGTATTACTGGTGTACCAGGAGTCGGAAAAAGTACGTTTATTGAGAGCTTTGGTAAGTATTTAATTGAAGAAAAAGGGAAAAAGGTAGCTGTTTTAGCTGTTGATCCCTCGAGCAATAAAAACAAAGGAAGTATTCTTGGTGACAAAACTAGAATGGAAACGCTTTCGAATCTAAAAAATGCATTTATTCGGCCTTCTCCATCCATGGGATCATTAGGTGGAGTTAGTAAAGCGACCAGAGAAACCATTATTTTATGTGAAGCTGCAGGTTTTGATACCATTTTAATCGAAACAGTTGGTGTAGGACAAAGTGAAGTAGAGGTAAAAAGTATGGTTGATTTCTTTTTATTGCTTATGCTTGCAGGTGCCGGTGATGAGTTGCAAGGCATCAAGCGAGGAATTATGGAAATGGCCGATTTATTGGTCATCAATAAAGCTGAAGGTGATAACCTTAAAAAAGCACGATTAGCACGAACAGAATATAAAAATGCACTTCACCTCTTCCCTCCTTCTGAGAGTGGTTGGATTCCAAAAGCTGAAACTTGCTCTGCATTGGAAGAGCAAAACATAGATTTGGTTTATAATATTACGTTACAGTATTTCGATCATGTTCAGAAAAATGGTTTTTTATTGAAACAACGAAAAGCTCAAGCGTTGGATTGGTATAAAAAAGCCTTAGAGAATGAAATTGTAGATCGATTTATGCGAAATGAAAAGAATCAACTTAAGTCAAAAGAATTAGAAGAGTTAGTAAAGGCAGGTAAAAAAAGTCCTTTTTCGGCGGTGGATGAATTGTTAGATGGATATTAGAAATCTGTATAAGTAAAATTAACCGTAACGAACCTAGCGATTCTCACGGCGGACACAATGAA
>CBFHZL010000086.1:0-11438 GCA_965660325.1 uncultured Acidiluteibacter sp. | reverse complement strand
GACGCTTCTGCATCACCAATTTATGCAGGTTACTACAACCATGATAAAATTATAATGGATGAGACGAACCTCGTTAAAATGGAGCATTCAGATGGATTTAATGTGATTAATATTAACTTAGAACGAAATGACTTCTTATACACCACTAAAGACCAGAATTTTGCACTCGGAGTTATTTCTGGAGCAGGAGCAGGAATAGCATTTCCATGGACTAATTCCTTCGTTTTCGGCAAACGAAACGATGACCGTCCAAAAATATCGGGTTTAGGAGCTCACATATATGGAGCTGCGCAAGCTACTATTTATAAACGATTTTTTCTGAGGCTAACGCTCCAAGGTGGATTTGAAAATATGTGGGCAATCGCTATCACTCCGAAAGGAGACAACTCTGCGCATGCAGAGCAAACCATATTCTACTACGAACGATCACTCGTTTTTGGATATAACTTTAGATTATTTGACAAAAATTAAGATTTTAATCAAATGATTAAATCAAGCGAATATCTACCTTCGCATTGTGATTTCAGATACAGAACAAAAAATTTTATCCGCTGCTAAAAAAGTCTTTTTATCAAAAGGGTATGCAGCCACCAAAACACGCGATATTGCTGAAGAAGCAGATATTAATATCGCCTCTTTGCACTATTATTATCGAAGTAAAGACAAATTGTTTCGAATTATTGCTGAAGATGCTATTAGGAGTTTTAACCAAAAACTAGATTGCATCTTTTGTAAGGATTATGAACTAGATAAAAAGGTAGCTTCTTTTGTTGCTGAAAGTATTGACTTTTTTCAACAAAACCCATTTATACCATTGTTTATCGTTAATGAGGCGCATCATAACTTACAACATATGGACAGCTTGCTTAAGTGCAGCGAAAATATGGGTGCTTTGGCTATCCAACTAAATGACATGGCGGATGAAGGCCACATCAAACGAGTAGATGCCAACCAATTTATGATTGATTTACTGGGCATGACTATTTTCCCTTTTATAGGGATGCCTATGCTAAAAAAACAGCTAAACCTTTCTAGTTCTGAATTTGATAAATTATTGAATGAGCGAAAAAAACTAATTCCTCAACTAATTATGAACACTTTGTTGATCTAATTTTTTTAATTCAATTTAATCAAATGATTAAATTATATGATTGCTATCAAAATAACCAAAACTCTAAATGACACAAAAAATCCTATTTGCATTAACTGCTATTTCCCTTTTGCTTTGGGGAGAAGGAGCTGTAGCGCAAACAACTGAAGATTCAGATAATCAAGTAAGTATAAGTATAGAGCAACAAACTTTTCTTAGCTTCACGGGCCTGAATGTAAGTATGCTTATGGCGGGAAATTTCCGGAAACATAGCTTAGGCGTGGGAATCAATACATCCATTCAAAATAGTTACTTTCCATACCAGCGAACGAATGGAATTATTGTGGATTACAAGTACTATTTTATTTCGAATGATAAGATAAAAGGTTTTCTCTCTTTGAATTACAACAACAAAAATTACAACCCTACTGGCCGAAATGTATCACAAGACAATAAAATTCATGAATATGTATATAGCAATGGACTTTTAGCTAAAATCTACAAGGGCTTATGGATAGGAAACTCCATCGGTTTTGGCGGGTACACAGAGCGATATTACGACATTTCAGAATTGACTTACAGAAAGAATAATGGTTTTAATTATCGAATTAACGCAATTTTTAAATATGATTTTTAAAAAGTTATCTCTCTTATTCATTATAACGCTAATAGCAGGGTGCGAAAAAATAGATGTGGGATCCATTAAAAACCTCAACGGTGGACAAATTTCCGTTGTTGGTCATGGAGGTGCAGGACTGCAATCAGCTTATAATGAACTCCCCGAAAATTCATTTTCTAGTGTTAAAAGAGCCATTGAAATTTATGGTGCGGATGGTGTAGAACTCGATATTCAAATGAGTTTGGATTCTCAATTAGTCGCGTATCACGATAACCGATTGGAAACCTCAACTAATGGGTATGGATATGTGCATGAGTTCAATTTAAAAGAACTAGAGCAGGTCAACTTTAATAATGAGTTTTATGCCTCCTTATTCTTAAATGAAAAAATCACCTCTCTAGAGAAAATTTTACGCTATTTCTCAGAAAGGAGAATCAAACCTGAGCTCCATATTGATCTCCGAGCTTGGTTGTACAACTCTGACACCTATACAGAGAATGAGTTTATAGCCCTCTATACCAAAAAAGTAGTTGACCTAATTACAAAGTATAACTACCAAGCATATACTTTCATAGGCTCTTCTTCAAAATTAGCATTAGAAGAGCTATATAAACTTGATTCTAGTATTCGTCTTTTTTATGAGACAGAAAATGTTAGAGGTGAAGTGACCTTCATAAAAGATAATTTTATTTATGGAATAGTCGCTTACAATGACCGAATCAGCAAAAGTGAAATTGAGTATGCTCACAAAAACCTGATTAGAGTTGCGTTATTTAATGTTAAGTCACAACAGAGCATTGTAAAAGCTGTAGAAAAGTATCCAGACTACATTATTACCGACAACATACCGAAGTTACAACAAGTATTGTACTAAACTATAAATGCTTGACGTATATCATTTTTTAAGTCTTCAAGTGACTCTATTCCTACAGAAAACCGAAGATCTTGCTTTGTGATACCCATATTATCACGCTCTTCCTGTGTGATACTTTTGTGCGATGTTAAGTAGGGTGAACCAATCAGCGACTCTACTCCTCCTAAACTTACAGCTGGACAAATTATTTTCAATTGCTTTTGAAAACGAATCGGATCAATCGATGTCTTTAGTCTGAAGCTCATCATAGCTCCAAACCCTGCTTTCATTTGGCGCTTCGCCAACTCAAATTGTGGATGGCTAGGTAAGCCTGGATAATAGACTTTTTCGATCGACTCGTTTTGTTCTAACCACTTTGCCAACTCGAATGCATTTTCTGCCGCGCGCTCAACACGGAGATGAAGTGTCTTCATACTGCGCTCTATTTCGTAGCAAGTGCGAGCATCTAATGTAGAACCTAAGTCAATTTGTGCAACTTGAATTTTATTAATCAAATCAGAAGCTCCCCCAAGGTACCCAAAAATAATATCGCTATGACCGGAGAAGTACTTGGTCCCTGAATGCATAACAATATCAATACCCAAAGCCAAAGGTTCCTGAAATATAGGTGTAGCAAAAGTATTGTCTGCAAAAGTGATAAGGCCATGCTCCTTTGCAAACTCCACAACCATGGAGATATCCGTTAATTTCATTAAAGGATTGGATGGAGTTTCAATGTAAATCAACTTCGTATCTGCTGTTTTGGCCTCTGCCAATGAATAACTACTTTGAATATCCACATAAGAAACGGATAAGCCATAACGCTCTAGTTGGTGGTGCAAAAAGTGAGCAGTACCGCCGTAGATATCAGCTTGAACAATAATGTGATCACCTGGAGCTAATAACCCAATTAATGCGGCAGAAATTGCCCCCAAGCCTGAACTAAACACCAACCCCATTTCTGAACCCTCTAACGCATTTATCTTATCCACCACAGCTAGTTGGTTTGTGGTATTTGCCATCCGTGGATACTTCAGCTCATCATCCTCTAAATACATAAATGCTGTTGAGGTATGTATTGGCGTATTCACTCCACCATGCGTCTTATCAATTTGTGTTCCTGAGTGCACACATTTGGTTCCGGTGAGTAATTGTTTAGGTAGTTTCATCTTTACAAAAATTAAAACAGTTAAATACGTTGGTTTTAAAATAACCGTGTACTTTTATCCAAAAGTAAGATTATCAGCATTAGCATAATCTTATGAAACAACATTCTATTACATGAAAAGTATCGCTGTATTTTGTGCTTCTTCGAACGGAGCTTCACCCATCCACCTTTCCACTGCTTATGAGTTGGGTAAATTCTTGGCTGTAAATAATTATGAATTAGTTTACGGTGGTGCTAGTGTAGGCTGCATGGGAGCACTCGCCAAAGGCTGCATGGACAACGGAGGAAAAGTTATTGGTGTATTGCCTCACTTTTTAAATAAAAGAGAAGTAGCAGCAACTCACGTGAGCGAATTAATAATGGTAGAAAGCATGCACGAGCGAAAATTAAAAATGCATGAACTAAGCGACGGCATTATTACGCTGCCCGGTGGCTATGGCACCATGGAAGAATTATTTGAAATGATGACATGGGGTCAATTAGGACTTCATGAAAAACCCATTGCTATTTTAAACACCAACGGCTTCTACACTCCAATTTTACAGCAGTTTAAGGTAATGGAAGAAGAAGAGATGGTACAAAGTCGTTTTGTAGACATGATTCTAGTTGATGACAAAATAGATCTACTCATCCAACAAATGGAAAAATACATTCCACCAAAAGCAATTGAGTTACTTCAAACAAAAAACACCTAAAATGAATCACTTAATTGAAGCGTACAAGCAATCGAAATTACAAAAAGAATGGATGATTAAGCAAGTAGAGAAAAGTACGCTAGATGGGAATAACATCAAGCAGGATGAAAAGTGGTCCCCGAACCAACTGCTTTATCACTTGTATATCGTAGAGCAGTCAGTTTTAGATTATATCCAATACAAATACCGCAAAGGTGAGTTAATTCAACGTGCAGGATTAAAGGCAAAATTGAGGTACTTTTCGCTAAAGCTAATGTTACTAACTAAAATAAAATTTAAGGCCCCAAAGAAAGTTAGCGAGATGCCTGACTCAATTGACTTAATAGCCCTTAAAAAAGACTGGAATAAAACACAGAATGATTTTGATATTTTTCTGGCAAACTTCCCAAAAGAGCTCTCGGGAAAAGCTGTTTTCAAGCATCCTTATGCAGGCTTTCTATCCATGGAGCAAACCATAGCATTTATAGTCGATCATGCCAAACACCACCGTTTTCAAATGGAGCGCTTGGTGCGTTAATGATCACTAATAGAAATTGTAGGTTGTATTTTGATTGGAAAATTTAACGAATTGGCCACAAAACACATTTGGTGCGCTTTAGCATGAAGCTCTTGGGCTTTTTTTAACTGCTGCTCATCTTCAACTTTAATCTCTGGCTGCAGCAAAATCCCTGTAAATTGGCCTACTCCACTGCTTCTCTCTTCTGTCATTTCACCACTAGGCTTATCAGTATAAGATGTCACCACTACTCCATTATCCGCACATAGATGTAAATACCATAACATGTGACAAGATGAAACTGAATGCAATAACATTTCTTCGGGATTATATCGTTTAGTATCACCTCTAAAACTAGGATCAGCAGAGCCTAAGATAGGCTGCACTTTCACATTTCCTGTTTCGATGACAAATGTTCGATCGTAAGCAGAGTAATTTGATGTACCAGACCCAGTATTCCCGGTCCACTTGAGCTCTGCTGAGTAGTGATGTTTCTTCATAATTGAGATGAATTAACTTAATGATTATACCCTTTAAATATCTAATTTTCGGACATTAAGATAATTAAAAAACATTTAACTCCAAGAAAAATTAAATCCTATACGACTAATAACCGTACTTCTCATTCCAAAATCGTTTCATCCGATCCCGGAGTTCTCGCTCTCTTGGGTTATCTCCCATATTGTAGAACGTTGTATTGGCAACCTCGGCTGGCATAAACTCTTGCGCAACAAAATTACCAACACCATCATGGCTGTATTTATATTCTTTCCCGTAGCCAATTTCCTTCATCAATTTAGTAGGAGCATTTCTTAAGGCAAGCGGCACTCCTAAATTTCCAGAGTTTTTCACCTCTGCTTGGGCATGGTTAATCGCCATGTAGGCTGCATTGCTTTTTGCTGAACACGCCAGATAAGTAACTGCCTGAGAAAGTATTATTCTGCTCTCCGGCCAACCGATTACATTCACCGCTTGAAAGCAGTTATTAGCGATAACCAAAGCGGTAGGGTTGGCATTTCCAATATCCTCACTTGCCAAAATCAACAATCTGCGTGCGATAAATTTGGCGTCTTCCCCTCCTTCTATCATTCTTGCCAACCAATACACCGCTGCATTTGGGTCACTTCCACGAATAGATTTGATGAAAGCAGAAATAATATCATAGTGCTGCTCTCCATCTTTGTCGTATCTGGCGATGGTTTGCTGAGCTACCGCAATTACTTTATCGTTAGTGATGATTATGTTCTCAGCATTATCATTGTTGATGGTAAGTTCCAATAAATTTAACAACTTACGCGCATCCCCGCCAGACAACTGCATTAAGGTTTGGTACTCTTTAATTTCTACCGTTTTCTTCGAAAGTTCCTTATCGTTTTTTAAAGCTGAATGGATCAAATCAAGCAACTCATCTTTAGTGAGTGGCTCTAAAATATAAACCTGACAACGAGATAGTAAGGCGGAAATAACCTCAAAAGATGGATTTTCAGTAGTTGCACCAATTAGGGTAACAATTCCTTGCTCTACTGCACCCAACAGAGAATCCTGCTGCGATTTGCTAAAGCGATGAATTTCATCTATAAACAGTATTGGATTTCTATCTGCATTGAAAAACTGCTGCTTTTTTGCTTTATCAATTACTTCCCTGACATCTTTTACGCCGGAATTAATGGCGCTTAAGGTAAAAAATGGCCGATCAGTAGTGTGAGCAATAATGTTTGCCAAAGTTGTTTTACCTATACCAGGTGTACCCCACAGAATCATAGAAGGAACCATTCCCTTGTCAATTAACTTTCGAAGTACAGCACCTTCACCTATCAGGTGCTTCTGACCAATATAATTATCAAAGTTAGTTGGGCGTAATCGTTCTGCTAAAGGGATTGAGGCGGACATGTTTATTCTGGTTGATTTTTCGCGAAATTAACCATTATTCAAATAATTTAGCATGTGCCACTAACTGAGGAAAGAAAGCATCAAACTCTGCCAGATACAGTTCTTCATCTTGACGAAGATACTCTGCGGCTAGCTCCATTTTGGATCCTTTTATTGTTCTTCGAGACATACCAGTTAATGCTCGATCGATTCCTTCGATCTTTCGGTAGTTATACAACCAATTATCCCGCTCCATGTAACGAAACATATAAGCAGCCCTTTCAGGTAGCAAATGATGAAATTCATTAATTACCTCATAAGCTCCAAGTGTAAATTTTTCCAAATCCTGATTAGAATATTGCTTCCATCGTTTCGCTAATAGGTAATCATAAAAAACATCAGCAATTACCGGCGAAAACTTATGAAAAGTGGGTCTTAACCGTTTTTTACTTTCTAAGACTACCGGATGTTCATCCGTAAAAGTATCAATCGCTCGGTGCTGTAAAACTCCCTTTTGGATGGGCTCAGGAAAATCCAAGTATTGATTACCAACAATATGATCCGCAATAAAATTGCCGACCATCAATCCTTTATCGCTATTAGCGAGATAAAAATGAGCTAAATAATTCACCTTTTAAAAGTAGTTTTTTAATTGGAGATAGTTTAAGAAACTGAAGTGTTAGTAAATGAACTAATTGAATTATTGTTATAGCTGCACGCCGGCAGGCGGGTTGATTCATTGACGAATTGTTACATTGTAATATTGATTCATTAATTTCGCACCCGTGTATACGACTCAAGAAACCATTTGTGCATTAGCCACACCATCCGGCTCAGGAGCTATTGGCATTATCCGACTTTCAGGACCAAAAGCCTATGAAATAGCAAATAGCTTATTTCACGGAAAAGATTTAACTCAACAAGCTTCTCATACCATCCATTTCGGAACGATTCGAGATGAAGACAAAATTATTGATGAAGTATTGGTGAGTTTATTCAAAGGGCCTAATTCTTATACTGGTGAAGACAGCGTAGAAATCTCATGTCATGGCTCCTCCTTTATCTTAGGAAAAGTAATTGCGCTTTGCTTGAAAAATGGCGCCCGATTTGCCAAAGCAGGAGAGTTCACACAGCGTGCATTCGTTAATGGTAAATTGGATTTAGCCCAAGCAGAAGCCGTTGCTGACTTAATTGCTTCGGAATCGGAGAGCGCTCATGAGTTAGCCATGAACCAAATGCGCGGTGGTTTTTCAGACAAAATAAAAACCTTACGCGATGAATTAATTCACTTTGCATCACTTATTGAGCTTGAGCTTGATTTTAGTGAAGAAGATGTAGAGTTTGCCGATCGCGATGATTTAAAAGATTTAGTTGGTAGATTAACAGTAGTTCTATACAACTTGGTCCAATCGTTCTCTGCCGGAAATGTGCTAAAAAATGGAGTCCCCATTGCCATTGTTGGAGAGCCAAATGTAGGTAAGTCCACCTTACTGAATGCCATTCTGAACGAAGAGCGAGCCATTGTTTCGGACATAGCGGGAACTACTCGTGATGCGATAGAAGATGAAGTAAATTTAGGGGGAATCATCTTTCGATTTATCGATACGGCTGGTCTTCGAGAAACAACGGATGTGGTAGAAAATATTGGAATTACAAAGACTTATCAAAAAGTAGATCAAGCTACTGTAATTCTTTATTTGGTTGATGCGAAAAAGAGCAGCAAAACAGAAATTCAAAAAACAGTAGCGACTATTCAAGAACGAATTGCCAATACTAACAAACGACTAATCGTTGTTGCTAATAAATTAGAAGACGAACTGAATGACAAAAAGGAAGTTCCGGCAACAATTCTAGACAAATTTGAAGGATTAGAGGCTGTGCATTACCTCTCAGCATTACAGAAAACGAATGTGGAAGAATTGTGCAACCACTTAGTAGAATTGGTAAAGAGTAACATCGTTTCAAACAGTGATGTAACGGTGAGTAATTATAGGCACTACGAAGCACTATCTAAAGCATATGAGGCATTAATAAAAGTAACCGATGGCTTAGAAGTGAATATCACTGGTGACTTTTTAGCAATGGATATCCGCCAGTCGCTACACTACTTAGGTGAGATTACAGGTGAAATAACCACTGACGACCTGCTAGGTAATATCTTTAGTAAGTTTTGTATTGGAAAGTAGGTATCCTTTACATCTTTTACTTTTGTATCTTGCAAGTAAATACCATCAATTATGGAATTAAACCTATTATCGTGTAGTGCGCAACGACCTGACAAACGAGGTATTGCGAACTGTTTAGCCGAATTTGTTACAAAAGGAAACACCTCTTTAGCAAATGAATTGACGGAACTATTTTTGGAGGGTGATGTGATCGACATTACTATAAGTGACGGTCAATCAGGCTCTGCTTTGCGAGCACTGCGTAAACTCGATATCGATTACGAAATCATTGAATAACAGACTTTATTATTCCAATATAACCATCCAACTTATGAAAGCAGCTTTTTTGATTATTTCAAGCCTTTTCATATCCCTTGGGGTGCTTGCCCAAAATAAAACAGCCGAAGAAATTGTTCAGGCCAACCTAGATGCATACAATAACAGGGATATTGATGCATTCATGTTCTATATTGATGATAGCGTTGAATTTTACAATGTAGGAGAATGTGAACCTTACTTAAAGGGGAAGGAAGCAGTTCGGGAGCGATATACCACATACTTTGAAAAGTCTCCAGAGCTACATTCAGAAATCACCAACAGGATGGTATTTGGAAACAAGGTAATTGACTATGAGCACATCAACGGATCGAATGGTAGCAGCGAGCCTTTTGAACTTATATTTATGTACGAGGTAAAAGGAGATAAAATTGTAAAAACAACCGCCATTAGGAAGTGAATCAAGCCTCACTACTTTCCAATCACAACTCCATCAATAAGCCGCATCTGCTATTATTCGTTTCATTCAGTGATGCGTTAAATTTTTTATTTAAACGGCGTAGTTCATTTTCATCAATGTTTAAATCGTTAAGATAAATGGCTTGCTTGTAGTTATTGTCTTGAAACCACTGCATAATTTCATCTCTCAACAATTGTGTTCCCCAATAAAATCGCATTGTAGGAACTCCGGTAGCATACTCTACAGTTCCCGTCTGCATTTCACCCCAAACGACATCATACGAATCAAAACACTCCTTCAATGAATCAGTTTCTAAACTTAAAGGAGTTTTCCGAGACTGTTCATACTTATCATAATTGTCAAAAAGTATTCCTACTAGTCCTATTAATATTAATGAGTTCAATAAAGTAAATACAAACGAAGGACGCCAATCTAATCGTGAGATATTTTCTATGATTTGTCCGATTACAATTAATCCTAATCCATAAGGGTAATAAGGTGTTTTGGCAGCGTGAAGTATAAAATAACAGTAAATCAGAAGAAAACTTATTGAAAGAGTGAGCATTTCCCTCCCTCCTTTTTTTCTATTCAATAGGTAAAAAACACCTAAAGAAATAACATTAACTATCAACCATTTATTTTCGTCTATGAAGTAATATTTCAAGTTAACCAATACCATTTCAGCATTTGCCGAAACCTGATCTATCGAAGAATAGGTAGATGCTATAAAATCATTTAAGAGCAATTTAGTATACAAGGAGTAAGGCAAAACACCGAAGACGAGAAGAATTAAAACAGTTTGAATTCCTGCCTTTAACAGGCTGCTAAAATTTCTCGACTTCCAAAAAAGCATAAGGTGATAAATAATAATAGGTGCATACAGTAGCACGTTAGCTAATCTAAAGTTGATAGAAATAGCAATTAGGAGAGCAGAAAGTTTCCAGTTTCTAAAAAGGCAGATGCCTGCAGCTATCAAAAGTCCATATGTCGGAGCTACAGAATTGACATTCGTGTACTCTACGAGAAATGGAACCGAAACGACACTTATTAGAATAAAAAGAGATACAAGGGTAATCTGTTTGCTCCTGACGACTGACTCTTCTTTAACGGAGACAATGAATACCAGTAAATAAATAAGTAAGGTAATAACTACAGGAAACAAATACTGCCGAAGCTCCTTTGGAAAAAATGACATTAAAGTAGAAGTTCCAACCGGATATTGATTGATGATCTTATTTGATGAGGAATCTAAATGATAGGCGTGGGGCGCAATCACCCAAGCATAATCTTCTTTTGCGAACCCTAAACCATTTAAATGATTGGTTAAATCTTTAATAAATGGCCGATAGGTATGACTTTCTAGAAGATTTCTATTTTCTATAGCTTCTGCCATGTGCAGATAGCCAAATTCATCACAACCGCGAGGTAATTCCTGGTGATTTTTATAGAATCTAACATAAACTGTAGTAATTACAAGTAAAAAGATTGAGATTTGTACTATTCGATTAAATGGCTTCAGAGAAAGTTTCATTTTTTTCTAATCATATGAGATTATTTGCTAAAAGTACTTTAAATAACTATTTCATTTCAATATTACTTATTGCGGTAGTGGTACTTTTAAGGTTTGCGGTTGGTGGATTTAATTGGTCTTACTTTATTGTATTGGGTGACAACTTTGCAACCCCAAGTATCAACCCAACTGAAATAATGCAACAAGATGGGCCCGGATACCATGGTCAATTTTATT
>CBFHZL010000085.1:0-11578 GCA_965660325.1 uncultured Acidiluteibacter sp. | reverse complement strand
CCAAAAACAAGGTATCCCCTGGGAATTGCCCATGGAAGTAGTAGTTTCCTTGATTGTCGAACGCAGCTTTTAAATTACCAGGACTTCTTTGATAATCTAAGAAAGGTAGTTTGGTTTTAGACAGGTAGTTTCCATTTAAATCTAACTCTACGGCATGCCATCCTTCATCAAAAATAGTGGCATTAAAAATAACTTTTCTTTGGTCTACATTAAGGAAAGTAAGTAGTTTACCATTTCTAATAAATAAACCATTCCCACCTGTGTTGGCTTTTCTATTATTTATGGTATCATAACCAAAGGTTCTATGCCACAAAAGCGTACCTGATGAATCCAATTTTGCAATAAATGTACCGGTGGAATCAACAGGCATTAGTATATTGTTGAACATATGAGGAGGCCGTGTTAAATGATTAGATATAAAACCAATCATATACGTGTTTCCACTGTCATCTGTAACAAAACTACCTACTCCTTCAGCACCTCCACTTCCAGCATATTCTTGCCATATTTTTTTCCCGCTAGGGCTGTATTTGGCTACCCAAATATCGGATTGCCCATAGTTATGAATGAGCGGAAAAAAGTTGGGCCCATACAAGATATTACCGGCACTATCCCGCTGATAAATATCATTAATGCTTCCTGCAATGTACACATTGCCCCATTGGTCGGTTTGTAAGTGCTTGACTACCTCTGTAGGAGAACTGACATCTCCCCCATGGGAAGCAGCCCACTGCCAACCGCCTTGAGCAAGTAATTGGTTTATAAGTAAGAATGAAAAAATAGTGAAGATGAGGTGTATTGGTCGCATAAGATTTAGGGTTGAGTGATGATTAAAGGTTTGGAGATTCTATTGTTGGCGGTTTCTAACACTACTAAATACACTCCTGCGGTGTACTGGCTACTTACAAAACGGTATTCGCCTAAGTTGTTGGCCATCTCTACTGTTTTAATTAATTGAAAGTGCATATCGTAGATCCGTGCTTTAATGACGTCTGTACCCACAAATGGTTGCCATAGAATGGTAAAATTATCGGTGGCCGGGTTGGGTACAATTAAAAAATCATTTTGGAATTGATCGTTTATGTTCGAAGCTTCCTCTCCCTTTCTCCCTTTTTCACATGGGGGCACTTCCAAACATACTTCTATGCAGCAAATTTCTCCTTCGTGTTCAAAGTATAGTTTTGCACAAATAGAAAGGATGAAAAGTGTTTCATTGGTCTTAAAGTTAATGGATTAGGTTGCTCTAAAGCTAAGACAAAAAATAACACTAACCTAATGAGAGGGTTAAAAAAGTGAAAGTTTTAACTTTTTGGTATTGAGGTTCTTGGTGTTACTCATAATTTTGATTCTAGAAAATATATAAATAGGAGTTAAAATGTATTTTAATTGGTGTTTTTAAGCAAAATGAAACCCATAAATAGCATCTTATTTTGCATTTTTTAGATTAAAAAGTAGAAGAGTTGAATTCCGTACTTATTCTATTTTAATTTTTGTTGTTCGTAAGCTAAGAAAGCTAGCTATGGATGAACTAACCAATTGGATAAAAAGACTGCAGTTGTTGTTTTTCTTTATTTTTGATTTACTTTTTATCACTGCTCTTAGTGTGCATATTTAAAATAAAAAAACCATGAAGATTCTTTTCTCCCTTGTATTCTCCTTATTAGTTGCTTTAAATCTTTCATCACAACAAGTCAGAACCTTTTTAGAAGACGAAAACCGAGTACCAAGGGAGCGAGTAGTGGATTTTACCTTTCTTGAGTTAGCCATTTCCTTCGAACTATCAGAAGGAAAAGTGTTTGGCGAGGTGCGCCATGAGTTTACTGCTTTGCGCCACGAAGTGACCGAGATTACTTTGGATGCCATTGATATGGACATTCATTCGGTGAAATTGAATCAAAAGGAGTTGACTTACAACTATAACGATAAGCAACTAACCATTAAATTCCCAGATACGCTTTTAGCAGGCGATAAGAGTGCTATTGTAATCGAATATACTGCTCAGCCTAGAAAGGGAATTTATTTTGTAGGATGGAACGATACTACCAATACTTCAAGGAAACAAATATGGACGCAAGGACAAGGAATTGATAATCGGCACTGGATTCCACTGTTTGATGATATGAGTGACAAAGTTATTAGTCAGGTTTCCGTTACGATGCCTGAAGCATATAAGGTGCTTTCAAATGGTAAAAAGCGCAAGGAGAAGTCACAAAAGGATGGGAATAAACTATGGCAATATGAAATTAGTCATCCTCACCCACCTTATTTAATCATGTTGGGTATCGGGGAATATGAAATTGAACACCGTAAATCAAGCAGTGGAGTAGAAATGGACTTGTATTATTATCCTGGAGAGGAGCATAAAGTTGAGCCAACTTATCGGCACAGCGTAGCCATGTTTGATTATTTCGAAAAGATTTTTGGTGTTGACTATCCGTGGGGAACCTATGCACAAATTCCGGTGCAGGAGTTTATGTATGGAGCAATGGAAAATACGACGGCTACTATTTTTGGAGATTTCTACTTGGTGGATAGCGTCGAATTCTTAGACCGTAATTATGTTAGAGTAAACGCTCATGAGCTGGCGCACCAGTGGTTTGGCGATTATGTTACTGCTAGAACTTCAACCCACACTTGGTTGCAGGAAAGCTTTGCTACTCATTTTGATATGGTGTATCAAGGTGTAGCCTTTGGTGATGATTATTTTGATTTTGTAAGAAGAGGATATAATCAACAAGCATTGGATGCTTCAAAAAGCGATTTACTCCCTATTGCTCATTCTAAAGCAGGCACTGTTAGACATTACCCAAAAGGGGCAATGGTGCTGAATATGCTGAAATATGTAGTAGGTGAAGATCAGTTTAACAGCACGATTCAATATTATTTGCAGAAGCATGCCTACGGTACAGTGGATACGGAAGACTTCTTAATAGCTTTTTATGAGCACCTTGGCTTATCCCTTGATTGGTTTTGGGAAGAATGGGTACTAAAAGGAGGAGAGCCACATTATAAAGTTGATTTTGAAGAGCTGTCTGATAATTATCGGTTTACGGTTCATCAAATTCATGAGCAAAATGAGTTAGTGGGTTTATTCAAAATGCCGATATATTTTGAAGTTCACTTTAAAGATGGTTCACATATTTCTGAGCAAGTATTGATTGATGAAAACTATCGCCAAGTTAATTTACCCATCCAAAATGGTAAAGAAGTAGCTTATGTATTGTTTGATCCAAAGAATCAACTATTGAAGGATGTTACTTTCCCCAAGTCGTTAGAATTTTTAAAAGCACAGGCGTTTAATGCTCCTAATACCATAGATCGTTATGAGGCATTGGTAGAACTAAGAGGAAAACTATCTCCGGAAGAGTTATCTCAGGCATGGAACAGTGAAACCTATGCCGAAATGAAAGCAGAAATCGCTTTGCATGCCATGATTGGTAAGGGTGATGAGCAGAACAGGCAACTTTTAGCTGATGCAATTAAATCAGAGATTACTGAAGTTGAAAAAATAATTCTGACGAATACCAATAGTATTTCTGCAGATGAACAGCCACTTTATGAGTTATTGCTAACAGCCAAATCTCACAATGTAGTGGAAAAAGCATTGGATCTTCTGAGTTTTTATCAGCCCCAGAACATAGCTTTCTATTTAGAAGAAACTAAAGACAGGGTAGGAAATCGAAGCCAAAATGTGCGTATAAAATGGTTGGAATGGAGTTATCTCTATTCTAGAGATGAGGCATTTGTTGAGCAGTTGATTGAATTGCTGTCGCCACGTTATGAGTTTATTACGCGAACAAATGCAGCTAGTACTTTGGAGCGATTAAATTACATGAATGAAGCAGGTATCGGTTATTTAATTAACGGTTTATTTAGTGCTAATTCACGTTTGCGAGGACCAATGAATGGAACCATGCGTCACTTTTTTGCGCAAAATGGCTACCAATTATTGATTCGGGAGTATATTCTGTCAAACGATTGGACGGATCGGGAAGAAGCTGTTTTGGCGAAGTATGCAGTCCGTTAAGTAATGGTAATGTGCTCACCGAAAACTTCCACGGTATCGCCGGGCCTAACTTTTAAGCGTTTTCTGAAGTCTACTTCACCATTGTACTTCACCTCGCCTTCATCTACAATGGCCTTTGCATGCCCGCCATTTTCTGCAATGCCTAGTGCTTTTAATAATTTGATTAACTCGATAAATTCGGTAGTAATTTTAAACTCCATGAGTTGTTTGTTGTTTAGAAATGTAAAGCTATGAAATCAATTAAAATCCAACTACTCGCTTCATTATTCTTTTGTCAATTTATCGGAATTGCTCAAGAGGTGATTGATTGTAAGTCTAAGAGTTCTGCATTTAGTTTCGGGGAGTCTGCTGACTATACGATTTACTATAATTTGGGCGCGATGTGGGTTTCTGCCGGTAGTGTCAATTTTACAGTTGATTCTACGCTGATTCGTTCTAAAAAATATTATCACATCATCAGTGAAGGGCAAACATTTAAAAAGTATGATTGGGTATATAAAGTACGCGATAGGTATGAAGTCGTGGCCGAAGTAGAACCGTTTAGACCTATCCGATTTAAGCGTGATGTGAATGAAGGCAGGACAGAAATCTATGAAGATTATGTGTTTAATCACAAGACCAATCAAGTAATAACGCTGAGGAAAGAAAGCCGAAAAGCTGATTTTGTAAAAGATACGGTGTCGTTTTCTGACTGCTCTTTTGACGTGCTCAGTATGATTTATGTGGCTCGAAATTTAGATTATTCTAACCTAAAACCTGATGATGTGCTGCCCATTACGCTTTTCTTAGACAATGAGGAGCACGAATCTTATATACGGTATTTGGGTAAGGAAAATATAGAAGTGAAAGGGTTAGGTACTTATCGCTGTATTAAATTTAAACCGCTTCTAATTGAAGGTACTATTTTTAACGCAGGGGAAGATATGACGGTTTGGGTAACTGATGATGAGGCTAAAGTGCCATTATTGATTGACACGCCTATTCTAGTAGGTTCTATCAAGGCTCGATTAAATGCTATTTCAGGAAGTAAGCACCGATTAACTTCTAAGATTAAATGATTTAGAAGCCTTTCGGTGCGGTATGTTTTTATAAAGACATTATCCCTTCGATGCCGTCTAGTTTCTGGTATTTTTTGATCACTTCATCAGGATTCATCATCACTTCTTTTATAGAAATACTAACGTATTTTCCATTCTTAGACTCTCTTGTAGTTATTTGAGCAGTATCTTCAAATTCTTTTTCTACCAAGGCAATCTTGTTGTTTTCTGCTGGCACTATAAACTTAAATAAGTATACGCTTGGCCAACTAAATCCTTTTTCGAGTTTCTCTTTTAACGCTACGTAATCCTTATGCATGCTTACTCTCCTGTTGATAATTGCTCTACTACTTCAAGCATACTTTTAAGTAACTCTTTTTTCTCTCCGGCTTTCTCACGTTCTACTGCTTCCATAAGTAAGGATGCGCAATGTTGTACTTCTTCATTTTCGAAAGTGGTGTCAAAGTTTTCAATTACTGTTAGGGCTTCGAGGCATACCATGTAATCGCCTTTAACGGCTTTGGTAACAAACAGCGTTAAATGATCAGATCCATCTAAAGCGGATTGCCAGAATGCAGAAATCAAGAAACTGTAGTAGTATTTCATTCGCTGATTTTTCAGCGCTGCTACTAAATAGGGCACTGCCTCTTCATCTTGCAAGTCAAAAAGCAACTGAATGATTCCTGCTTCTATTTCAGGATTGTCTGTGTCTGCTAGCAATTCTAATACTGCAGGTAATATTTTTGCATTTCCTTCTTCTCTAATTAGATCTAAGGTATCTATTACCGTGTCTTCGCTATTCGAGCGCAATTTAGCAGTTAGCTTTTCAATTTTGCCACTGCCTGTTTGTTCTTCTTTCATCGTTTTACTTTACTGACTTTTTAGTCAATCATTTATTAATTGGTGTAATTTCTCTTTCCAAATATAGCACTTCCAATGCGTACCATGTTCGATCCACATGAAATTGCTAACTCATAATCGCCACTCATGCCCATAGATAGGGTCTGAAAGTGCGCTATATTCTTGAATTTGTCAGATTTCAATACGTCAAAAAAGTTTTTAAGACTCATGAACTCTCGTTTTACGGTCGATTCATTCTCTGTATTGGTAGCCATTCCCATTAATCCCACAATATTTACATGTGTTAATGTCGGAAGCTCTTCGTCAATTAGCTGAATAGCCTCTTCTTCATCCAAGCCAAATTTGCTTTCTTCTTTGGCAATATAAATCTGTAACAGGCAGTTGATTACTCGTTCGTTTTTCTTCGCTTGTTTATTGATTTCTTTTAATAGTCGCAGGCTATCTACTGAATGAATTAAGTCTACATAAGGAGCGATGTATTTAACTTTATTGCGTTGTAGGTGGCCAATCATGTGCCATTGAATATCGGAAGGCAGCGATTCTTGCTTCCCAGTCATTTCTTGCGCCTTATTTTCCCCAAATACACGTTGTCCTGCATTATACGCCTCTTGAATATCTTCGATGGGTTTGGTTTTAGAAACGGCTACCAACGTAACATCATTTCCTAACTCCTTTTGATAACTTTTTACGTTTTCTGAAATACTCATTTAATCCTTCTTTTCGATACTGTAAACAGTTAAGCCGCTTCTTAGTTTTGGTTCGATCCAAGTGCTTTTTGGCGGCATAATTTTTTGTGCATCAGCCACGGCTTTTAGTTGATCCATGGTAACCGGAAAGTGTGCAAAGGCAACTTCAGCACGTTGCTCATCAACTTCTTTTTTTAACCTTTCTAGGCCTTCAGTTCCCGCCATGAATAAAATTCGTGGATCTGTTTTTAAGTCCGCGATTTCTAATATCGGCTCCAAAATATTTTTGGAAAGAATCGATACGTCTAACTCTTCTACAGGGTTATTCCCATCATACGTACCTTTCTTTGGGATAATACAGAACCATTCTCCTCCTATGTACATGCTAATTTCATGCACTTGTTTGGGTTGATAGGCTGCAGTTCCTTTTGAGATAACATCAAACTGTTGATCAATGGCCTTAATGAATGATTTCTTAGAGTGATCACCTAAGGAAGTGACCAATCGGTTAAATTCATAAATCTTCAAATTACTCTCAGGTATAAAGATACCCATGAAGTAATCGGTAGGTCTTTCGCTTTCTTTTGAGGTTTCTTTCTTCTCTTTTCCCAGAAGGGCAGAAGATGCAGATCGGTGATGCCCGTCTGCAATATAAACAGCAGGGATTGTGGCAAAAGCCTTTTGGAGAGAAACTACTTTTTCTTTTTCATTTACCACCCAAAATGTATGCTGCACTTTGTTGGTAGTGGTAAAGTCATACTCCGGTAATTGATTCATCTTTTCTGCGGTGATGGAATCAATGGTTTGATTATTTGGGTAGGTAAAGCAAACAGGCTCAGCGTTTATTGCGACGTAGTCTAAATAATTTTTAAAGAGCTTCTCGCGCTTAGTAATGGTTGCTTCGTGTTTCTTTATTACGTCATTATAGTAATCTTCTACACTTGCACAGGCAATTATGCCAATGTATTGATGGCCATTTTTAATTTGTCGGTAGATATAGTAGGACGCTTCTTGATCTTTTTTGATAATACCCTCTTCCACAAATTGGTCAAACCTCGTTTTTACCAATTTAAACCGTGCAGGACTGTTAGCCTTGGTGCCTGCTTTTAAGGTGTGTTCAGGATTTATAACATGTAAAAAAGTATATGGATTTTCATCCAATTTTACTTTTAGGTCTCGTCTTTTGTAGGAAACATAAGATCGTGATGCCACCAAATGTACTTTGTCGCGTACCGGTCTGAAGGCACAAAAAGGAATTACTTCTGCCAATTTGAGTCGTTAAGGTTGATAAAAATCAGAATTCCCTGTTAGGAATTCTGATTCATAATTATTTCTGCTAGTTCTGTACCAATTCTATCTTGTGCTTCTACTGTAGCTGCGCCAATATGCGGGCTTAAAGAAGCATTAGCGAGTGACATCAAGTCTGCTCTTGGGTTAGGTTCATTTTCAAATACATCAATACATGCATGAGCAAGTTTACCTGATTCCAATGCGTCGATTAAGTCATCTTCATTTACCACGCCACCTCTTGCTGCATTGACTAATACAATACCGTCTTTCATTAAGTCAAACTGGGCTTTTCCAATTAGCGGTTCTTCAGTAGCCGGTGTGTGTAGTGAAATAAAATCACTTTCTTTCAATACTTCCTCCATTGGTTTACTTGCAAGCTCAATAGCAATGGTACCATGACCTTCAATATGCAAGTCTACAGTAGAAGTTCGCATACTAGGTGTATGCACAATTACCTTCATGCCGCAGCCAAGTGCATAGCTTGCAACTGATTGGCCAATACGACCAAAGCCAATTATACCCATGGTTTTGCCTCTTAGCTCAACTCCTTTGGCATACGCCTTTTTAAGTCCTTTAAAGTTAGATGCACCTTCGGTTACCATAGCACGGTTTGATTGGTGCAGAAAGCGCACCGCTCCGAATAAGTGCGCCATTACTAGCTCAGCAACACTTTGACTAGACGCTGCAGGAGTATTAAAAACAAACTTCCCCTTGCTTCTAGCGTAGTCTACATCTATATTATCCATACCTACACCACCTCGGCCAATCATTTTTAAATTGGCACAACCATCAATGATGTCTGTTCTTACTTTGGTGGCACTTCTCACCAACAGTACTTCGTAATTTTCTTTGTTTATGGTTTCTACCAATTGGTCCTGTGGAACTGTTTCCGTTACCACGGTATAACCATTATCTTCTAATAACTTTTTGCCCGATGGAGCAATTCCATCATTTGCTAAAACTTTCATGTCGTTTATTTTGTCGGTTGATTAACCATTTGATTTTTCAAATTCTTTCATCACGTCTACTAATGCTTGCACACTTTCTAAAGGTAACGCATTATACATCGATGCTCTGTAGCCTCCTGCAGAACGGTGACCTTTGATTCCGCTGATGTTTGCCGCTTTCCATGCTTCATCGAATGCAGCTGTCATTGATTCGTCATTTAAAACAAAAGTTGCATTCATATTCGAACGATCTTCAGTTGCTACAATTCCTTTAAACAAAGGATTTCTATCAATTTCAGCATAAAGCAATTCAGCTTTTTGGTTATTGATTCCTTCAATCCATTTTACACCACCATTTTTCTTAAGCCATTGTAGGTTAAGCATAGAAACATAAATCGGATATACCGGAGGTGTATTGAACATGGAATCTTTGCTGATGTGCATTTGAAGGTCTAACATCGAAGGGATGTCTCTACCAGTATGGCCTAAGAATTCATCTTTAACAATATATAAGGTAGTTCCTGCAGGGCCCATATTTTTTTGAGCGCCGGCATAGATTAAATCGTAGTCTGCAACGTTGATCTCTTTACTGAAAATGTCAGAAGACATATCGCAAATAACAGGAATAGATGATTTAGGGAAAGACTTAAACTGCGTACCAAAAATGGTATTGTTTGATGTGTAATGAATAAAGTCAGCGTCGGAAGGAATTTCAAATCCTTTTGGAATGTTGTTGTAGTTGTCATCTTTACTTGATGCTACTACGTTTACATTACCGAGTTTTTTTGCTTCTTTGATGGCCTTATTACTCCAAGTACCTGTATCTAGATAAGCACCTTTGCCATTTACTTTCATTCCGTTTATAGCAGAAATATAAAACCCAAGACTAGCGCCTCCTTGCAGAAACAAGATGCTGTATCCATCAGGAACATTTAAAAGTTCTTTTACCAACTGCTGCGCATTAGCCATTACTTCCACGAAGTCTTTGCTTCGGTGAGAAATCTCTAATAAGGATAGATTTAGATTGTTAAAATTTATAACTGCTTCCGATGCCTGCTTTAACACCTCTTGTGGTAAAATACAAGGACCTGCGCTGTAATTATGAACTTTTGCCATGATTGAATTTGAGTTTTTTTAATATTCTCTTCAAAATTGCAAAATATTTTGCACAAAGTGAATTAGAAAGGCTATTTAACGATTAAATAATTGTGAATTTTAACGGGAATAAATTTTTATTAAAAAAGCGGGTGTTAAAAATAGTTTTTTTATATCTTTGCATCCTCAAAAAATAAAGGAGTAATAGAATGAAAAAAGAAATCCATCCAGATAATTATAGATTAGTTGTATTTAAAGATATGTCAAATGACTACTCTTTCATCACTAAATCTACAGCTGAGACAAGCGAGACGATTGAATGGGAAGACGGGAAAGAATATCCGGTAGTTAAATTGGAAATTTCTCACAAATCTCATCCTTTTTACACCGGTAAGATGCAGCTTATTGATACTGCAGGACGTATCGATAAATTTAACAGCAGATACAAGAGCTTCAAAAAGAAGTAATCTTATTATCATAGAAATTAAAAAAGGTCTTGGATATTTTCAAGACCTTTTTTTGTGTCAAAATACAATAAACAGCAAATCGATTGACACTCCCTGCTGTTTGAATTGAATTGCTATTTTTTAAAAAGCAGTGTTTTCCAGGCTTCTATTGTTTCGCCTTGACTCAATAAGTGTTTAGCCGCTTCGTGTAATTCTTTTTCTCTAAAATCCTTTAGGTTGTTTTCTTTCGCAAATGCATTTACAGCATCTTGATCAGGTAAACTTTCTACATTTCCAAGCATGCCCAAATCATTTCCCGTGAGTACTTCGCTGTTTTTAATGGTTTCTGGAATTTGGTCAAAACCAATGCCCAATGTGGTAATCGGCTTGTCGACTTCAAAAAGAGCCTCATTGTTCGCTCTTACATACCAATTGGCACCCATGCGGCCGACTAAGTCAATTTTATGTTGATCAATTTGACCATTTGCGTCTAGAACGCGTTCGTCGATGTGCATTCTTAATACCTCGCAGATAATTAGGTTTCCTGCTCCACCTTGGTCGCCTAGCTCAATCACTTGGTTGACTTTGCACTCCATCTGTACAGGGGACTCTTTCACTCGAAATGGTCGAATCAATTCGGATGCTACAGGAGTAAACCCCGCTTTTACAAATTCATCCACTTCCTTTGGATAAGCTGAGCTCGATAAAGACATTTGGTGTACAATCTCGTGGTTTACGATATTGATTACTACCTCTTCCACTTCTTTAACGTTGTTGTAGGTGTCTTTAGTCGTATTGGTTCTGCCACTTCTAGCAGGCGAAAATATCAGTATCGGAGGGTTGGAACTAAATACATTGAAAAAACTGAACGGTGAAAGATTGGCGTTGCCATCCTTATCTATGGTGCTTGCAAATGCAATTGGCCGAGGTCCAACTGCGCTTTGCAAATGGCGTTGTAATTCAGGAACGGTTACTTCTTTTGGGTTGATTGAAATCATAGGAACATTATTTTTAACTCAAAAATACGGATATCAAGGAGTGAAATAAAAGATTCAGATCACTTAAAAAAATATTTTCCGTGAAGGATGTATAATCATATAAAAAAGGTATCTTTGCCATCTCGTTTTTAAAAGGAGATTTTTATTAGCGGATGTGGTGAAATTGGTAGACACGCTAGACTTAGGATCTA
>CBFHZL010000084.1:0-11688 GCA_965660325.1 uncultured Acidiluteibacter sp. | reverse complement strand
CCACGAAGAAGTTTTAGCCCTTTCATAACTGCAGGAGTAGAAATGCTTGAGTTTAATTCAAAAACTGACTTAATTAGTTCTACAGGGAGTCGTTATAATTATTGGTCAGATGGAACCATTAGAAACCTACCTGAAAATAGTCCAGGTGCTGAGTTTGCGGTAGAAATACAACGAGATTATAATTATGAAACTGATATTCGAGAAGCGAGATTTGACGGAAGAGGGTTTTATCCAGAAAGAAGCGTTGCAATTCCACTAGGAATAGGAGGAAATGTTAAAATTACTAACCAAATTAACTTTAGAATAGCTTCTACCTTTCACTTGACTTTTACTGATATGATTGATGGAGTTGATCCAAAAAGTTCAGAAAAAAGAGTGGGCAGTGATCCCGCTAATAGTAACAATGACCACTTCCTAGCTACAACAATTTCATTAACCTATAATTTTAGAAAAATTGATTCGGAAGCAGATTTATATGATGAGCCAATTGATTTTTATGCATATGACCCTAGTGATTATGATGAGGACGGTGTCATCGATTTTATGGATAAGTGTCCTAACACCCCTGCAGATGTAGAAGTTGACACCCTGGGTTGCCCAATTGACACTGATGGTGATGGGTTGGCTGACTATTTAGATAAAGAAATTAATTCATTAGGAACAACAGTAAATGCCGAAGGTGTTTATCTAACAGATGAAATGATTTATGAGTCTTACCTTAAGTATTCCGACACTTCAGGTGAATTTGCAGATGTCGTATCAACAAACTTTACAGGAAATAGCGCATTGAGTAGCAGGTTTAGAATTAATGTTGGTGCATATCGCGTAGGCGATCAACCAGAGAATATAGAAAGCTTATTAAATCTTCCTGATCTTAAAACAGAGGTTCAAGACTCAGTAGTTGTGTATTCTGTTGGAAGCAGTAACGACCTAAAGGAAGTGGTGAAGCGAAAAGCTGAACTATCGGAGCAGGGACTCTCTCCTACTATTGAAGAAAAGTCAAACGACCAATCCTACACTTCTGCCGGTGAAAGAGTGAATGAGCTAAAGCCAATTGAAAATTCCTCATCTATCAACACTGAGGAAGCTGTGGTATTTAGAGTTCAATTAGGAGCATTTAAAACACAACCCGATAAAAGGTTCTTTAAAAATACTTCGAATCTAATCGTACTTGAAAGCGGAGGACTTTTTAGGTATTATTCAGGCGCATATAACAACTTTAAAGATGCTGCTGAGCATAAAGTAAAAATGGCAATAAATGGATTTGAGGGAGCTTTTGTAACCGCTTTTAAAGATGGTAAGAAAGTACCATTAGAGTCTGTAGGTGTGAAGGCAATACAACAATCACCATTGATTGGAGAATAATACACCATGCTAAGTTTTTGGGAAAAAGAATCGCTAACACAATATGATGTAATTATTGTAGGTGGAGGAATAACAGGACTATCCACAGCAATTTCGCTTAAAGAAAAATCGCCTAAGATATCCGTAGCCGTATTTGAATCAGGTCTTATTCCTAGTGGAGCAAGCACAAAAAATGCCGGCTTTGCTTGCTTTGGTAGCCTTTCTGAAATCGTATCTGATGAGAAGACATTAGGCACTGAAAAAATGTTAGACTTAATTGAACAGCGATGGACAGGACTTGCTTTACTAAGGTCTAGACTTGGAGACTCGGCAATAAATTTTCAACAACTAGGCGGTTACGAATTAGTATTTGATACTCGGAACATGCAGCAAGAGATGGAAGAGATGAACGAAAAACTCCATCCTATTTTTAAATCTATCGTCTACAGGCAACAGAATACAGATATCAAAAGGTTTGGTTTTAATTCTCATCATGTAAAACAACTCATTTACAATCCGTTTGAAGGACAAATTCATACTGGAAACATGATGAAGGCTCTAACGGTAAAAGTCAATATGAGTGGAATTCCGATTTTTACCAATGGAAAGGTGACTGAACTTACCGAAGACGGTATTCTAGTAAATGAAATTGAATTTAAATCTGATCAGACAATTATTGCCACTAATGCTTTTACTAAAGAGCTTTTACCTGATATAAATCTTACTCCAGGCAGAGGTCAAGTGTGCGTAACTAAACCAATTCCTAACTTAGGAATAAAAGGAACTTTTCATTATGACGAAGGATATTACTATTTTAGAAATATTGGAGATAGAGTATTGTTGGGAGGTGGAAGAAATCAGGCTTTTGACCAAGAAGCAACTACGAGTCTAGAAATAAATACAACTATTCAAAATCATTTAAAAGAACAATTAGCGAAATTCATACTTCCAACTACACCATTTGAGATCGAACACCAATGGTCAGGGATAATGGCATTTAGTGAAGATAAGTTTCCAATAATAAAAAGAATAAATAAACGGACTATAGTAGCTGTTAAACTAGGTGGTATCGGTGTAGCTCTTGGTAGTTCTGTAGGAGATAAAGCAGCAAATATAACACTTGAATAATATGAAATACACAATTACAATAACCCTAGTTTCAACTTTGCTTTGGGGATGTTTTGGAACGAAAGATTCTTCTGATAATAGCGACGTTAAAAACACAATCGTTAATAAATACACGGTTGGGTTTTACAATGTAGAGAACTTGTTCGATACTGAGGATAATCCTGATACAAATGATGATGAATTTACAGAAGGTGGAGCAAAAGAATGGAACGACGAACGTTACATGGATAAGCTTTCGAAGATCAGTGAGGTCATTACAAATATTAACTCCAATGGTTTTCCTGCAGCTTTTGGTCTTTGCGAAGTAGAAAATAAAAAAGTAGTGCTAGACTTATTAGAAACCGGTGAACTCAAAGCAGCAAACTACGAATTGGTACATTATGAAAGTGGGGATGAGCGTGGTATTGATAATGCTTTTATCTATAGAAGAGATGTTTTTACAGTTATTGACTCAAAGGCAATTACTCCTAACTTATCAAGCAATGGCCAAGAAGACCGCACAAGAGACATTCTTTATATTAAAGCTAAACTGAAAAAAGAGGATGAAGTGATTCACTTTTTCGTAAACCACTTTCCATCGAGAAGTGGAGGACAAGTAGAATCAGAACCTAAGCGGATAGCAGTAGCAAAACTCTTAGTGGAATCTATAGCTGAGATTAGATTTAAAAATGAAAATGCAGCCATTATTATTCTTGGTGATTTTAATGACATGCCTGATAATGCAAGTATGAGAGAAGTATTAGGAGCATGCCCAGTAATCGAAGGCTGCTACCTCACTAACTTAAGTTATCCCTATCATGAAAAAAAACAAGGGACCTATAATTACAGAGGAAACTGGAATGTGTTGGATCAAATCATCGTGTCAAGTCCACTAACGAAAACCAATAATAACGTATACATTGATAACAATGAGGCTAGAATAATGACAGCTCCTTTTGTGATGTATACAAGCAAGGATGGAACTACAACCCCAAGCAGAACCTACGGCGGTAAAAATTATTATGGTGGCTACTCTGACCACCTAGCTACCTTCACTACAATAGTCGTGAAAGATTGATTAATCAACAACTTACTGCTTAACTTTTGTTAACTAACTGACAACTACAATTTGTCTAAATTTGGTTTACTCTAAATCATTTATATGATACTATTTTCAAAGAAGTTTTACTTAATACCTATTCTATTTTTTTCAAATCTACTAGGAGTAACTGCTCAAGGTATGTCGCCGGAACAAGAGCGCGGAATACAGAAGTTTAATACACTTTTAAGCATCGTAAACTATGCCTATGTTGATACGGTGAATAACGAAGTTATGGTAGAGGATGCGATCGAAGCTGTTTTAAAAGAGCTAGACCCACATTCTGTTTATATTCCCAAAAAAGAGTTGAGAAGAATGAATGAACCGCTGGAGGGAAAGTTTGAGGGTATTGGTATTCAATTTAATATATTAAACGATACTATAACTGTCGTCTCTCCTATTTCAGGTGGGCCATCTGAAAAGTTAGGAATCCAGTCAGGCGATAAGATTGTTGTAATAGAAGGTGAAGTCGTAGCAGGTATTAAAATTACCAACAGTGGTGTAGCAGATCGGCTAAGAGGTAAGAAAGGAACAATAGTAAATGTAGAAATAAAAAGAAGTGGAGAAAAAGAATTAATTGAATTCGATATAGAAAGAGACAAAATTCCAATTTTTAGTGTCGATGCTTCTTATATGGCAACACCTAGTGTGGGATACATCAAAGTAAATCGATTCGCAAGAAATACGACACAAGAGTTTGACGAAGCACTCGTAAAATTAAAGAAACAAGGGCTACAAGATTTAATTCTCGATCTTAGAGGAAATGGCGGAGGCTATTTAAACACCGCATTTACACTAGCTGATGAGTTTCTTGATGATAATAAGATGATTGTATATACCGAGGGTAAAAGACAACCTAAAGAAGAGTATAAAGCAACATCCAGAGGAAATTTTCAGCAAGGAAACTTAGTTGTATTGATTGATGAAGGTTCAGCATCTGCAAGTGAAATTGTATCAGGAGCAATACAAGATTGGGACAGAGGACTAATAATAGGGCGTCGTTCATTTGGAAAAGGGTTAGTTCAAAAACCATTCTCACTACCTGATAGCTCAGCAGTTCGATTAACTACTGCTAAATATTATACACCAACTGGGCGATCAATACAAAAGCCATACGAAGATGGAAAGGATGCATACTACAAAGACTTGGTAAACAGGTATGAGCACGGAGAGTTATTCACCGCGGATAGTATTAATTTCCCTGACTCATTAAAGTATTATACTCCAAATAAGCGTGTAGTGTATGGTGGAGGTGGTATAATGCCAGATATATTTGTTCCTATTGATACTTCTATGAATAGTGATTTCAACTCTAAGTTGATTCGAACCGGTACGTACAATACTTATGTTTTAAATTATCTGGACAAAAATAGAAAGAAGGTATCCAACCAATTCGAAACATTTGAGTCATTCAATGACAGTTTTGAAGTTACAGATGAGTTTCTAAATTCATTTTATGAATTTGCAAAAAAGAAAAAGAAAATTGAACCTAAAGATGGAGACCTTGAGCGCTCAGAGAAGTTAATAACCATTCAACTTAAAGCACTTATGGCAAGAAACCTTTTTGACGTTTCTGCATATTTTGAGGTGATTAACCAACTAAACGAATCTTACCTTCAAGCAATAAAAGTTTTGAGTGATGAAGGTTATACCGGAATGCTAGAAGAATTAAATAATAAATAATTAAAATTTTATAACCAATAAATTAAATCGAAATGAAAAACAATGTTCTTGTAGGTATTGTAGCCGGAATTGGCTTACTAACAGTAATTAACTCGTATATGATTTTTAGCAGTAGTAATGGTGTTGACTACCAACAAACAGAAGTAGTTACACCAACTAACAATTTAGCTGCCACTCCATCTAATAATAATATGCCTCCCGCAGTAGAGGAAAATGTCGGACCGAAAACAAGTATTCAGTTTGCAGAAATGGAACATGACTTTGGGACGATTGAGCAGGACACTAAAAACACAAAAGTTTTTACATTTACTAATACAGGTAATGAGCCATTGATAATATCTGATGCGAAAGGTTCATGTGGGTGTACAGTACCTAATTACCCAAGAAACCCTATAGCACCAGGTGAAACAGGTGAAATAGAAGTAGTTTACAGCCCAGGAAAGCAAGTAAATCAACAAACAAAAACTGTTAGTATTACTGCTAATACAGAACCTGCTACAACTGTTTTAAGAGTTAAAGCAAACGTTAATCCAGGTGAACAACCTGCAGGTTAATTAAAACGACTTATCAATAAAAAAGGCCATTTTACATTTTTGTAAAATGGCCTTTTTTTATATAATTCCATAAAGGGAAGCGCCTTCCTCCCCGAGTCGGTCTACTCTCTTTTCTATCTCCGGATCTTTAATCAGAACTGGTGCATTATGTGGCTTTATTCGTGTATCTAATATAAATGCTGTTTTTACACCCCAATGTTTATTTAAGGTAAATTCATCAACTCCATATATATCATGAGATGGATTACTTCTTGTAAATGCCTCCCATAAGAAGTTATTTAATGTAGCTGAAACAAAGTCACTATCATCTGACAATAGTATCATAGGGAAACCTTCGAGTTTATCGCTTTGGTTTGATAAGAAATCGGTTAATAATTTAATTCTCTTAGATTCCTCATTATAATTAGTAAATGGAACAGTTTGAAATGCCAATACTCCCGGAATGACAACTCTTGGATTAGAAAATTCTTCAGGTAGATTAATGAACTCAGGAACTTCTTTTGACAAGGTTCTTACTTTATCCCCTGCAGCCGCAATAACTAACTTAGATCCGGTATTGAGTCCATCTCCACTATAATCTAATGTATCAATACTAGTTTGTGTATGAAAGTGCAAATCCCTCGAAAGGTCTATACGTTCTAGCACATGAATTAGGAAGGCTTCCTCTTGGTGTATGTCTAATTCAGGATTATCTGCTTTATTGGCAATGATTAAGTATTTTGCAAGGCTCAACTGTCCTGTTCCTAAAATATGATTAGCAATAGTTAACAACTCTTGTGGTCTTTTTTCGCTTAAATATGGTGTATAACGTTCACTCCCAATAGCAAAAAGTAACGGATGTACTCCAGAAGCATCTACTGCGTGCACAGCATGTAATCCTGGTATTTCCTGAGGAATAGCAGCACCTGTCATATCATGAATGAGTGCTCCAAAACTTGTATCTTCTTGTGGAGGTCTGCCTACCACAGTAAACGGCCAAATCGCACCCTTTTTATGGTAAACCTTATGTACCTTCATCAAAGGGAAGTCGTGCTTTAAACTATAATACCCCAAGTGGTCTCCGAAAGGGCCTTCAGGCTTGTTCTCTCCAGGATATACCTCTCCTGTTATTACAAAATCAGCATCAGCTGAAACAGCATACCCATCTTCATAGCTGTACCTAAATCTTCTACCTCCAAGAGCTCCCGCAAAGGTCAATTCTGAAATCCCTTCAGGCAGTGGCATCACCGCAGAAAAAGTATGCGAAGGAGGCCCCCCGACAAAAATACTCACCTTTAATGGCTCTCCCTTGGCATTTGCTTTAGTTTGATGAACACCTATTCCCCGATGCAATTGATAGTGAAGGCCAATTTCCTTATCGGGAACATACTCATTGCCTCCAAGTTGTATTCTATACATTCCTAAATTGGAATTCATCACCCCGGGCTTTTCAATATCCTCAGAATAGACAATAGGTAACGTTACAAAAGGGCCTCCATCCATGGGCCAACATTGAATTTGTGGTAACTTGGATATGGTTGTTACGTTTTTTGTTAACGGGTTATTTCTTACTTTTCGTGGAAGAGCGGTAAGGGCTGTAAATGGAACAGATATATTCTTGAGCGGTTGCTTAAGTGCAGCCATGGGATCACCTTTTATTTCAATAAGTTTTTCTACCTTCTTGATGGTATCTCTAAACATAAATCGAGAACGCTCAACAGACCCAAATAGGTTAGAAACTGCAGTAAATTCACATCCTTTAATATTTTCAAACAAAATTGCAGGACCATTTTTTTCAAAAACTCGAAGATGAATAGCAGCCATTTCAAGATGAGGATCCACCTCTTCTTTGATCCTAATCAAATGACCATTCTTCTCTAGGTCCTCTACACACTCTTGTAAACTAGCATATCCCATTATGGTAATATTTTATTTTGTGCAATACATTAAACTAAAAGGCGAATAACAATTAACTCACCAAATATATAACGCCTAATGTACTTTTTAGGTTTATTCAAAATGACAAAAAAAAAGACTTTATGGAACCCCATAAAGTCTTTATCAAATTGAAGTTTGATTATCTTTTTTCCATTGGAACAAAAGGTCTCAAATTAGCTCCTGTGTATATTTGTCTTGGACGGCCAATTGGCTCTCCATTTTCTCTCATTTCTTTCCATTGAGCAATCCATCCTGGAAGGCGACCGATTGCAAACATAACGGTGAACATTGAAGTTGGAATTCCAATTGCTCTGTAAATAATACCTGAATAGAAATCTACATTCGGGTATAGCTTACGCTCAACAAAATATGGATCACTAAGTGCAACTTCCTCTAACCCTTTAGCAATTTCTAAGATTGGATCATTAATTCCAAGCTTCGCTAACACATCGTCGGCTGCTTTCTTAATGATCTTAGCTCTAGGATCAAAGTTCTTATATACTCTATGTCCAAAGCCCATTAATCTGAATGGATCATTCTTGTCCTTGGCCTTAGCCATATATTTCTTTACATCGCCACCATCAGCCTTAATAGCCTCAAGCATCTCAATTACTGCTTGGTTAGCACCACCGTGAAGTGGACCCCAAAGTGCATTAATACCACCTGAAATAGAAGCGTACAGACTAGCATGAGAAGACCCTACTAATCGTACAGTAGAGGTAGAGCAGTTTTGCTCATGATCTGCATGTAAGATTAATAATTTGTCTAGTGCGTCAGCAACCACAGAATCTACCTCATAATCATCAGTAGGCAAAGCAAACATCATCTTCAAGAAGTTAGAACAATAGTCCAGCTTATTATCAGGATAGTTCACAGGGTGACCGATTTCATTTTTGAATGCCCAAGCAGCCATTGTAGGTAACTTTGCCAATATTCGAAGAATGCTTAAATCTACACCTTCAGCAGACCTATTTGGGTCCAGAGACTCCGGATAGAAGGCAGTAAGAGAAGATACTAAAGAAGAAAGCACACCCATTGGATGAGCATTAGATGGAAAGCCATCCAAAATACTTTTAATATCTTCGTGAATTAATGTATGATGGGTAATTTTTGACTTAAACTTTTCTAACTCGTCAGACGTAGGAAGCTCTCCGTTAATCAACAAATAAGAAACTTCTAAAAAGCTAGATTTTTCTGCTAGCTCTTCAATAGAATAACCTCGATATCTCAAAATTCCTTTTTCCCCATCTAGAAAAGTAATTGCACTTTGAGTAGAACCGGTATTTTTAAAACCAGGATCAATGGTCACTAAACCAGACTCTGCTCTTAATTTAGCAATATCAATTGCTCTTTCACCTTCAGTTCCTTCAATAACAGGAAGTTGATATACCTTATCACCAACTTTTACTTCTACCATTTCTGCCATATTTATTACGTCTTTAAGTTGTTATTTTTTATTCTTTAGTAGTTCAATCTATTAACTATTCAGAAGTGCTAATTTACTCAACAAACACTCAAAACCAAAACAGTTATTTAGCAAATTTGAAGGTTTTACCAGGAAAGTATGCACCACTTCCTAATTGTTCTTCAATTCGTAATAACTGGTTATACTTTGCCATTCGGTCAGACCTAGATGCAGAACCTGTTTTAATTTGTCCCGTGTTCAAAGCAACTGCTAAATCAGCAATAATACTGTCTTCCGTTTCTCCAGAACGATGACTCATTACAGATAAAAATGAATTACTTTTAGCCATTTCAACTGCATCGATTGTTTCTGTCAACGTACCAATTTGGTTAACTTTAACAAGAATCGCGTTCGCAATGTTCTCGTCAATACCTCTTTTCAATCGCTTAACATTGGTAACAAACAAATCATCACCCACAAGCTGAACGTCATTTCCAATAAAGTCAGTTAGCTCCTTCCATCCAGACCAGTCATCTTCAGCTAAACCATCCTCTATAGAAATAATTGGATATTTTTTTGTCCAATCTTTCCAATAAGAGGCCATTTCAGAAGAAGTTAACTTATCCCCTGTTGACTTATGAAAATGATAGACTTTTTCCTCTGCGTTATAAAACTCTGAAGCAGCTGCATCCATAGCAATAAATACATCTTGACCAGGCTTGTAACCGGCAGATTCTATTGCCCGTAATACAAACTCAATCGCCTCTTCATTAGATTTTAAATTAGGGGCGAAACCGCCTTCATCACCAACATTAGTGGAATAATTACCCTTCTTTAAAACCGCCTTTAAATGATGGAATATCTCTGTCCCCATTCGTAACGCAGTGCTGAATGAATCAGCACCAACAGGCATAACCATAAACTCTTGAAAATCGATACTGTTATCTGCGTGTGAACCACCATTTAAAATGTTCATCATAGGAATAGGCAATGTTCTAGCGCTAACACCTCCAATATATTTATGAAGTGGTTGACCTGAAGAAATTGCACCTGCTCTTGCTAAAGCTAAGGAAACGCCTAACATGGCATTTGCACCAAGATTTGACTTATTATCTGTTCCGTCAAGAGAAATCATATGCTGATCGATAGTACTTTGCTCAAATACAGAAGCACCTTTAAGCTCTTGAGCAATAGTGGTATTAACATTTTGAACAGCACGTAAAACGCCTTTCCCCATGTATATACTATCATCTCCATCACGCAACTCTACTGCTTCATGGATTCCTGTAGAGGCACCTGATGGTACAGCAGCTCTTCCTACTGCACCATTTTGAGCGGTTACTTCCACTTCAATGGTAGGATTTCCTCTAGAATCTAGTATCTGACGTGCAAAAACATTTGCGATATAACTCATTTGTATTAGTTTTTGTGTTTAGTAATTAAGTCTATAAAATCATCAAATAAATAACGAGAATCATGTGGCCCAGGAGAAGACTCAGGATGATACTGAACAGAGAAAACAGGCTTATGCAAATGCTTCATTCCAGCTAAAGAACCATCATTTAAATGAATATGAGTCACCTCAATATCATTATGCGAATTGGCCATTTCAATATCAACTACAAAACCGTGATTCTGCGATGTAATCTCTCCTTTTGAAGTCTTTAAGTTTTTAACAGGATGATTAATACCGCGATGTCCATTGTGCATCTTAGTAGTTTTCAAACCATACGAAAGACCAAGCAGTTGGTGTCCTAGACATATACCAAAAATAGGGATACCTGAATTCACAAAAGACTTTACCTCTTCAATAGTTGAAGTCATTGCGGATGGATCACCAGGACCGTTACTCAACATTATTCCATCAGCTCCCCAGTCCTTAATAGCAGAAAGGGTAGTATCCATTGGGAAAACCTTTAAAAAAGCACCTCTATCGGTCAAGCAATCGAGAATATTAGACTTGGTTCCATAGTCCATTACTGCAATCCTAATCGAAGATGTGTCATCACCAAGCGTATGAGCTGTCTTAGTTGATACCTTGGAACTAAGCTCTAGACCATTCATTGATGGTGTATTTTTAAGCATTTCCCTAAGTCTATCCATATCGTCAACCTCTGAAGAAATTATTGCATTCATAGCCCCTTTGTTCCTAATATGACGCACTAAAGCACGTGTATCAATATCTGAAATAGCAACAATCTTATTTTTTTCAAAATAATTCTGAAGTGAGTCGTCAGCCATTGCTCTAGAATATACTTGAGCAAAACGCTTGCAAATTAATCCATTTATTTTGACGGATTTAGACTCTGTCTCATCATCATCAACACCATAATTACCAATATGTGCAGTTGTGCATGTAATGATCTGCCCCAAATAAGAAGGATCAGTGTATATTTCTTGATAACCTGTCATTCCGGTATTAAAACAGATTTCACCTGTCGAAGAACCCTTTAAACCAGCAGATTTACCATAAAAAGCAGTACCATCTTCCAATAAAACGACACCTTTGTCAGAGTTTAAGTATTTCATATGCAGTATAATATAAATAAGATTAAATCAAAAAAAAAGATAAAACAGCC
>CBFHZL010000083.1:0-12184 GCA_965660325.1 uncultured Acidiluteibacter sp. | reverse complement strand
GTTAAGCTAACTAAGAAATTAAACGAAAAAGTCATCTTTGATGGTCGAAATTTATATGATTTGGATCAGATGAAGGAGAAAGGTTTTTATTACAGTAGCATAGGAAGAAGTTTAGTTAAGTAAGATGAAAAGAGTACTAATAACAGGAGCAGCAGGTTTTTTAGGGTCTCATTTATGTGACCGATTCATCAAAGAGGGTTACTTTGTAATCGCAATGGATAATCTGATCACCGGAAATATTGAGAACCTTGAGCATCTTATGCCGCTTCCTAATTTTGAGTTTTTTCATCACGATGTATCCAATTACGTGCATGTTGCAGGTGAGTTGGATTATATATTGCATTTTGCCTCTCCCGCTAGTCCAATAGATTATTTGAAAATTCCTATTCAAACTTTAAAGGTAAGTTCTCTTGGAACGCACCGTTTGTTAGGATTGGCTAAAGCCAAAGGGGCAAAAATACTGGTGGCTTCTACTTCTGAAGTTTATGGTGATCCATTGGTTCACCCTCAAATGGAAGAATATTGGGGAAATGTAAACCCAATTGGTCCTCGTGGTGTATACGATGAGGCAAAGCGATTTCAGGAAGCGATAACAATGGCATACCATACGTATCATGGTGTAAAAACGTCCATTGTTCGGATTTTTAATACGTATGGACCACGAATGCGACTAAACGATGGTCGTGTGTTGCCGGCGTTTATTGGTCAAGCGCTTCGTGGAGAGGATTTAACCGTTTTCGGTGACGGCTCTCAAACACGCTCTTTCTGCTATGTAGATGATTTGATCGAAGGAATTTATCGACTCTTATTAAGTGATATTTCAGAACCGGTAAATATTGGTAACCCCAACGAAATTACCATAGGGCAGTTTGCTGAGGAGATCATTAAGTTGACCAATACAACACAAAAAGTAATTTATAAGCCGTTGCCTGTGGATGATCCCATGCAACGCCAGCCAGATATTTCAAAGGCTCGAAAATTATTAAATTGGGAGCCAAAGGTAGACCGAGAAGAAGGTGTACGAATTACTTACGAATATTTTAAATCACTACCCGAAGAAGAATTGTACAAGAAGGATCACAACACTTTTGAAGATTATATTAAGCGCTAATGGATTATTTTGCACACGAATCAGCTATTGTGGATGAAGGTTGTACGATAGGAGCTTCAACTAAAATTTGGCACTTTACGCACATTATGCCAAATTGTACTATTGGTGAGCGTTGCAATATTGGTCAAAATTGTGTGATCTCTCCAGACGTTGTTCTTGGGAATAATGTAAAGGTTCAAAATAACGTATCCATCTACACTGGGGTTGTTTGTGACGATGATGTGTTTTTAGGTCCATCTATGGTTTTTACGAACGTAATTAACCCTAGAAGCGCTATTGTTCGCAAGGATCAATATGCTACTACTAGAGTAAAAAAAGGGGCAAGTATTGGAGCCAATGCAACTATTGTTTGTGGACAAGATATAGGAGAGTTTGCTTTTATCGGAGCAGGCGCTGTTGTTACGAAGTCGGTCCCTGCTTATGCATTAGTAGTAGGGAATCCTGCTAAGCAAATTGGCTGGGTAGGCGAATATGGCCATCGGTTAAATTTTGACGAGAACGGATATGCCACATGCAAGGAAAGTGGTCAACGATATATGATTGAAAGTAATACAGTAAAAAAAATAGAAGGATGAGTATCTATAGCAGGATTGTAGAAAAAGAAACTGCGGTTGCAATTATTGGTCTGGGTTATGTCGGTCTCCCAATTGCATTGGAATTTGCAAAAAAAGTTCGTGTTATTGGTTTTGATATCAATCAGGAGCGAGTAGACATGATGAGAAATCACGAAGACCCAAGTGAAGAGTTGGAGGCAGGAGACTTCGAAGGTTGCGATATTCATTTTACAGCGAATAAAGAAGATTTAAAGGAAGCAACATTTTTTATAGTTGCTGTTCCTACACCAATTGATCACCATAATTTACCGGATTTAAAGCCTTTAATTTCTGCATCAAAAACTGTAGGTGATGTGCTGAAAAAGGGCGATTATGTAGTATTTGAATCTACGGTGTATCCGGGTTGTACTGAAGAAGATTGTATTCCTGTTTTGGAACAAGTTTCTGGTTTGAAATTTGGAAGCGAATTCAAAGTGGGTTATTCACCTGAGCGGATTAATCCGGGTGACAAAGAGCATACGTTACACAACGTTATCAAAGTAGTTTCAGGTTGCGAAGAAGAGTCACTTAATGAGATTGCACAAGTATATGAATTAGTCGTTAAAGCTGGCGTGCATAGAGCTTCATCCATTAAAGTGGCGGAAGCAGCAAAAATTATTGAAAATACTCAGCGAGATGTAAATATCGCATTGGTTAATGAGTTATCAATGATTTTTAATAAGATGGATATTAACACCTTCGAGGTGTTAGAGGCTGCAGGAACTAAATGGAATTTTCTGAACTTTAGACCTGGATTAGTCGGCGGTCATTGTATCGGTGTAGATCCTTACTACTTGACTTATAAAGCCAAAGAATATGGTTTTCACGCTCAAATTATCAACTCAGGCCGATCAGTTAATGATGGAATGGGTGCTTATATAGCGAAGAATACGATCAAAAAAATCATTGCAAGTGGAGTTCATGTTACCGAATCCAAAGTGCTTGTAATGGGAGCAACATTTAAAGAAAATGTGAGCGATATTAGAAACTCCAAAGTGGCTGATGTGGTAGAGGAGTTGAAGTCTTTTGGAACCATGGTGGATGTGATTGATCCACATGCAAGTTCTGAGCACTTAAAAAAGGAGTATGGTTTCGGCTTGTCTGATCAGCTATCAAAAGATTACAATGCGGTTATTGTTGCGGTGAACCACGATGAATATGCTAATTATGAAGAGGATTATTTTAAATCCATCACGGCCAAAGGTTCACTTGTATATGATTTAAAAGGAATCTATAAAGGCAAGATAAACGATTTGAATTACTTAAGTTTATAGCATGAAAAATATTCTAATTACAGGAGGGGCAGGATTTATTGGATCCCATGTAGTGCGTTTATTTGTAAATAAGTATCCGGATTACCATATTTTTAACTTGGATAAATTAACCTATGCGGGTAATCTAGAAAATCTAACCGACATAGAAGATAAGCCAAATTATACTTTCCTTAAAGGAGATATTGTAGATGGCGATTTTCTTTCAGATCTTTTTAAGACACACCAATTTGATGCGGTCATTCACTTAGCAGCTGAATCCCATGTGGATCGATCTATTTCTAATCCACTAGAGTTTATTAAAACCAATATCGTTGGGACGGTTGAATTGCTGAACGCTGCTAGAACTTTTTGGGATGATGATTTTTCAGATAAACGTTTTTATCACATCTCTACAGATGAGGTGTATGGTTCATTAGGAGAAACTGGTCTTTTCGAAGAAACTACACCATATGATCCTCGCAGCCCTTATTCATCTTCAAAAGCCTCAAGTGACCATTTGGTAAGAGCGTATTTTCATACCTACGATATGCCGGTGGTTATTTCCAATTGTTCTAATAATTATGGCTCTCATCAGTTTCCTGAGAAATTAATTCCATTGTTTATTAATAACATAAAGAATAACAAACCACTTCCAGTTTATGGAAAAGGTGAAAATATCCGTGATTGGCTTTGGGTAAATGACCATGCAATAGCCATTGATCTCATTTTCCATAAAGGCACTGACGGTGAAACGTATAATATTGGTGGACACAACGAATGGACAAACATAGATTTAATCAAGGAGTTGTGTCAAATTATGGATAATCGTCTTGGACGTGAGAAAGGAAGCTCTGAGCAACTGATTACTTATGTAAAGGATCGTGCAGGGCATGATGCACGTTATGCTATAGACGCATCGAAAATACAAAAAGAGCTAGGTTGGGTTCCTTCAATTACTTTTGAAGAAGGACTTAGAAATACGGTTGATTGGTATTTGCAGAACGAAGCTTGGTTGGATCGAGTGACTTCAGGTGATTATCAAAATTATTATGAAAATCAATACCAAAAAAGATAGTGTATACAACTTCCTTTCATACCGTTGATTTAAGTAAAAAGAAAGTTTTGGTGACAGGAGCTGCCGGTTTTATTGGTTCTCACATTTGTGAATACCTTTTAAAGCATGGGGCAAAAGTAGTTGCTTTTGACAACTTAGAAACGGGTCTTCAATCAAATGTTGACCTATTTGTTGGTCATGAAAATTATAACTTTATCAAAGGTGACCTAACTGATCTTGCTGCTTGTATAGCTGCGGCAAGAGGAGTAGATGTAATTACACATCAAGCTGCATTAGGTTCAGTTCCTAGATCGGTCAAACTTCCTTTGGCAACTCATGAAGCCAACGTAACAGGTTTCTTGAATATACTAGAAGCAGCAAAGTCAAACGAAGTAAAGCGTGTTGTTTATGCGAGTTCATCATCTGTGTATGGTGATAGTGCAGAGTTACCCAAAGTAGAAGATAAAATTGGCAATCCATTGTCTCCATACGCAGTGTCAAAGCTTAGTAATGAGTTGTATGCTAAAGTATATGCTACTTCTTATGGAATGGAACTTATCGGATTTCGATATTTTAATATTTTCGGACCCCGCCAAGATCCAAAAGGAGAGTATGCGGCTGTAATTCCATTGTTTTTAAAGGCCATGCTAACTGCTACATCACCTGTGCTTAACGGTGATGGAGAGCAAACACGTGATTTTACGTTTGTAGAGAATGCAGTGCAGGCTAATATTAAAGGGTTATTTACTAACAATCCAAATGCCATCAATCAAGTGTACAATATTGCTTGCGGAGAGCGCGTTTCACTAAAGGAATTGGTTGATGTACTTAAGGATTTAACAGGCGCTGATGTTTCTTCAACTTTCCGTGCTCCACGTCAAGGCGACATTCAAGATTCATTGGCGAATATCAGTAAAGCACAGCTGTTGCTAGATTACCAGCCTGAATATAAAATGACCGATGGACTTAAAATTACCAAGGAGTGGTTTCAACAAAACCGAGAAATTTTAGAAATTAGCTAAAGCGATTTAAATCTTATGGGTTTCTTTTCCAATCTATTTAAACGAAAAGAGCAGCTACTAGAGCCTGCTGACTTTTCAGTCTTAAAAACAGATTTTCATTCTCACTTGATACCCGGCATTGATGATGGTGCTACCAGTCTAGAAGACTCCATTACGTTAATCCAAGGCCTAAGAAGTTTGGGGTTTAGTAAGATTATTACTACGCCGCATTGCATGTCCGATTTTTATCGAAATACGCCGGAGATAATCAATAATGGATTAGCAGAAGTGAAAGCTGAATTAGTTAGTAGAGGCATTGAGGTAGAATTGGAAGCCTCCGCTGAATATTATTTAGACGATGACTTTGAGCGCAAAATCGATGAAGGGGAATTGCTCCCATTTGGAGATAATTACATCTTATTTGAACTCCCTTTCTTGTCAGAACCACCCAACTTTAGCCAAGTTGTTTTTAAGCTTCAGTCCATGGGCTATCGGCCAATTTTGGCTCACCCTGAGCGTTATGGATTTTACTACAATAAATTTGAAACCTATCAAGAATTTGTAGATCGGGGAATTCACCTTCAAGTGAACCTTATGAGCTTGATGGGGCATTATTCACCCGAAACACAGAAGATTGCTGAAAAGATGATTGATCAAGAGCTCGTGACTTTTATAGGAAGTGATTTGCATAATGATCGCCAACTACCACTTTTGAAGCATGCATCTCGTATGCCTTCATTGCATAAGTTGCTCAATTCAGGTAAGCTAAAGAATGATTTACTTTAGACGATATTTACTTCTCGTTCAAGTGCCACTCCAAATTGATTGTTTACAGAGCTGATTATTTCGCTTGATAAATCATAGATTTCTTTGCCGGTGGCACCACCATAATTTACTAGAACTAAGGCTTGTAATTTATGCACACCGTGGTTGTCTTTGATAGTTTTTCCTTTCCATCCACATTGCTCAATTAACCAACCTGCAGCCAATTTACGTTCGTTATTTCCTACTTCATAAACAGGAATGTTGGGGTAACTTACTTTCAGCTTTTCTGCAAAGTCAGCCGTTACGACGGGGTTTTTAAAGAAACTTCCTGCATTGCCAATTTCGGTTGGGTTAGGTAGCTTGGAAGATCGGATATTAATTACCGCATCACTCACATCTTTAATTGTTGGTTGTGTGATGCCTTTTGCTTCCAAAGCGGCATTTATTGCTCCGTAACTTGTATTAATAGTTGCTTTCTTGCTTAATTTAAATTCTACAGAGGTAATTAAGAATTGATTCTTATGTGTGGTTTTAAAAATACTGGTTCTATACCCAAAATCACATGCTGCATTTGAAAACACAACTGTTGATCCATCAGAAAGTCGGGTGGCCTTTACTGAAGTGATCAGGTCTTTTACTTCTACACCATATGCACCGATATTCTGCATTGGGCTTGCGCCTACCTTGCCGGGAATAAGCGATAGGTTCTCCATGCCAGCATAATTATGCTCTACGCAATACATTACCAAGTCGTGCCAAACTTCTCCAGCTGCAACCTCTAGCGTGACCGAATCTTGATCTTCCTCTGTGATAGATATCCCTTTTAGGTTATTGGCCAAGATAATTCCATTAAAATCGGTTGTAAAAAGTACATTACTTCCACCTCCAAGAATCAACAGCGGCTTTTTATGTTGGTGCAAGTAGTCGATAATTTTCGGAATTTCTTCAGCTCGATTTAGTTCTATAATTTCATTTGCAATACAAGCAATTCCGAATGTATTGTATCGTTTTAATGATTCATTTCTGTGGATAACCATAAGGTGTCTTTTGGTTACAAAAATAGATTTTCCATTATTAAATCAGATTGTACAGTATAAACAATTTCATTTTTATATTTTCGTCATCATATTATGAAAAAGGATAGTCAGCGAATATATGTTTCTGTAACCAATGATCTTTGTACCGATCAACGGGTGGCGAAAGTATGCAGTACTTTGTTTAAGAATGGTTATGATGTGGTACTAATCGGACGAAAATTACCGAATAGTTGGCCATTAAACTTAGGATATTCAACCAAGCGTTTTCGACTGCCTTTTAATTCGGGCCCACTATTTTATCTAAGTTATTCAATTTATTTATTTTTCTTCTTATTGTTTTCAAAACGTGGATTTCTGTTGTCGAATGATTTGGATACCCTTCTTCCCAACTTTCTGGTGAGTAAGTTGAAGCAGATGCCGCTGATTTACGATAGTCATGAATATTTTACGGAAGTTCCTGAACTGGTCAATCGACCGGTTGTAAAAGCCGTTTGGACTGCAATAGAAGAAGCTATTTTACCTAAAGTGCATGCTGCGTATACTGTTAGTCATTCAATTGCTGATGAATACTTTAAAAAATATAATGTGCGTTTTGAGGTGATTAGAAATCTGCCGTATCGCTTTTCGGGTCCATCAGTAGAAAGCGAAGAGAGCGTCATCATTTATCAAGGGGCTCTGAATATTGGCCGAGGCCTCGAATTAATGATCGATGCGATGGAGTATCTCGATGGGCAGCTGTGGATTGCAGGTGATGGCGATATTGCTGATAATTTGAAGACCCGAGTTGAGATTAACAGCTTGGAGCAGAAGGTCATTTTTCTCGGCCGATTAGGTGCAGAAGAACTTCAAAAACTAACTCCTAAAGCATCTTTGGGATTATCACTAGAAGAAGAGATGGGCTTGAATTATACCTATGCATTACCCAATAAATTATTTGATTATATACAGTCTAGAGTGCCGGTTTTAGTTTCTTCATTGCCTGAAATGACCAAGGTGGTGAATCAGTATCAAATAGGAGAGGTATTACAAACTAGAAACCCCAAAGCATTAGCTGATCAAATGCAATCGATGCTAAGTAATTCAGTAAAGTACCAAGCGTGGAAAACCAATTGTCAATTAGCGGCAAAAGAATTAAACTGGGAGAATGAGTCAAGAAAGCTAGAAGAGTTGTTGTTTCTTCTTAAAACTAAATTTAGCTAACCATTATATTTCAATAGCTGCTTCACTTTCCGGAGCGTTAGATGATATCGTTCCCTTTTCAAAAGTGAGTTTTCTACCTGGGAATCGCGACATCAAGTCGTAATCATGCGTAGCCATTAGAACTGCTTTGCCGTTCTCAGCAATGCCAACAAGCAATTTCATTATCTCTTTCGAAGTTTCAGGATCAAGGTTTCCAGTAGGTTCGTCGGCTAATATAATTTCAGGGTCATTAACAAGTGCTCTAGCAATAGAAACACGTTGCTGCTCTCCTCCTGAAAGTTCATGTGGGAATTTGAATCCTTTAGTTCCCAATCCTACCTTATCTAGTAAGTCTTGAATACGTTCCTCCATTTTTCGTTTGTCTTTCCAGCCAGTAGCTTTCATTACAAATTTTAGATTATCCTTAACACTTCTGTCTGTAAGTAGTTGAAAATCTTGAAAAACAATTCCTATCTCTCTTCTTAAAAAAGGGACCTTTTTGCGTTTCAATCCATTTAGGGTAAAACTTCCTACGCTGCCTTCTCCGTGCTTAAGTACCAAATCGCCGTAGAGAGTTTTCAGAAAACTACTTTTCCCACTTCCATTTTTACCGACTAAAAAAACAAATTCTCCTTTGTTGATCTGAAGGTTTAAATTAGATAAAACCAAGTGTTTCTTAATGAAAACTTGAGCATTACTAAGTGTGATGATTGATTCTTGAGCCATTTTTAAACAGTTAGTTACTCACAAAGATATTAATTCTATCTTCAAAAGATGGAAGTACATTCAAATCTCTAATTTCTATAAATCGATTGGGTTTACCTTGCTGTGAAGGGTATTTATGTAAACATTTTTGCGTTGAAAACTTGGTCATTTTTTATTGTGGTGACTCATAATATAGTTTAATTTTAGCGTTTATAGTTTATGAAATTAAAGAACGTTAATGTGGATAGAATACAAGAATTTGGTGCCACCAAACGATTATTAATCATTCTTTTAGTTGTTGCGTCAGGGGGTTACTTTTCGATTTTAGAGAGTAGTGCTCAGCAGTCGGTAGATCACGTTATAGAATATAGTTCGTATCGAGAAGGCTTGGCGCTTTTTGATAAGGAAAAATATGGACCTGCTCAATTGCAGTTTGAACAGGCACTTGATCGAATCAATAACCCATCAAGTGAGTTGTATAAAGATGCTAGCTATTTGTATGCAATTTGTGCAATAGAATTGTTTCATGCTGATGCTGAATCGTTGATTCTAAATTTTATTCATCAGTATCCCGAAAGCAAACACATTAAGCAAGCTTATTTTAATTTAGGAAAATTTCAATTTCGAAAAAAACGCTATAAAGATGTAATTGAATATTTTGATAAGATTTCCGTTAATGATCTGAAGCAGAGTCAGCAGCCTGAGTATTATTTTAAAAAGGGGTATAGTCTATTTATGGAAGAGCAGTTTGATGCTGCAGCAAATAACTTTTACGAAATTATTGATACAGATAATCCATACACGAATACGGCAAGGTATTATTATGCGCACATTTCTTATGAGAACATGAAGTATGAAACAGCTGTGCTAAATTTTAAAAAGATTGAGCAAGATCCGTTGTTTGCGCCAATAGTGCCTTACTACTTTACCCAAATATTCTATTTGCAATGCAAGTACGAGTCATTGCTTGCTTATGCACCTGCATTGCTGGATTCTACTGCGACTGATCGAGCCGATGAAATTAGTAGATTGATTGGTGATGCATACTACAAGACCAATCAGTTTGATAAAGCGCTTCCTTACTTAGAAGAATATATTGTGGGTAACCCAAGAGCTCGATACGAAGATAAGTATCAGATGGGCTATGCTTACTTTAAGGCAAATGATTGCGATCGAGCGATAGAATGGCTGCAGCAAGCTATAGGCGATAATGATACAATTAATCAGTCAGCATATTACACTCTTGGTGAATGCTACATGAAAATGGATCGTAAACGGCAAGCCAAAGCTGTTTTTAGAACTGCTTCAGAGTCATCTATTAATGAGTCTATCCGCGAGGATGCACTATTTACATATGCTAAGTTAGCGTATGAATTGTCTTATCATCCATATGATGATGCAATCTTAGCTTTTGAGGAATATATCAATACATATCCTAAGTCAACAAAAATTGACGACGCCTATGAATACTTAGTTGCGGTATATTATACTACCAAAAACTACAAAGAAGCGCTACGTTCTATAAGCAGAATCAAAGATAAAAACTACAAACTACAGCAAGCAGAGCAACGAATCGCCTACTATAGAGGAGTTGAGTTGTTTAATGATGGGGAGTACAAAGAGTCGATTACTTATTTCGAACAGTCAGAAGCATCTCCAATCGACCCTGCATTGATAGCCCAAGCAGTTTATTGGAAAGCTGATGCATCTTTTAGATTAAAGGATTACGATAATGCAATTGGTTATTTTACAGAGTTTTTATATTTACCAACAGCAACAGATCTATCGTATTATAATAATTCGTTTTACAATACAGGGTATTCTTTCTTCAATAAGAAAGAGTATGTAACGGCCATTTATTGGTTTAGAAATTATTTATCAAAAGGTAAAGCTTCAACCGCTATTCGAAACGACGGATACCTGCGACTCGCAGATGCTTATTTTGTTACTTCTGATTTTGCAAGAGCGCTGGAGTCCTACGAAAAGGCAATGCAAATTGGCTTAATAGAAATGCCTTATGCAACATTTCAAGCTGCAATTGCAAGTGGCTTAGAAGGAGATAATAAAGATAAGGCCGAATTGCTAAAGTTGTTGGTGGATAACTATGATCAATCTGATTACACAGATGATGCTTTAGCCGAGTTGGCAAAAACTCAACTGTTATTTAATAACCCTGATGATGCCCTATCTAATTATCAACGATTGATCAATGAATTTCCTACAAGTAGCTATATAAGTGAAGCGCTTTTAAAGCGGGGATTGATTTATTACAATAAAAATGAGGATGATTTGGCTCTTGCTTCGTTTGATAAAGTAATCACCGATTATGGTTCTAGTAAGAATGCAAAGGAAGCCTTAGAGAAAATTCGAAAGATATACGTCGATAAGGGTGATGTAGCTGCTTTTGAGCAATACATTAGCGGTGTTCCGTTTGCAGATATTTCAAAATCTCGTCTCGATTCTACTTCTTATGAAATTGCTCAGAATACTTACCTTTCAGGAGATTGCCAAGGGGCAACCAAGAATTTAAGTAACTATTTGCTAAAGTATCCTGATGGAATTTTTGCCTTAGATGCTCATTATTATCGGGCAGATTGTGAATACAAGAATCAATTTTTTAATGAGGCTCTAATAGATTATCAATATGTGCTAAGCAAGCCTAAGAATAAGTTTACAGAGAATTCCATTTATACAAGTGCATTTATTTATCGACAGCTAAATGATACTAGCGCTGCAATCGCATCTTTTGAACAACTAGCGCAGATTGCCGAAAAGCCTGAAAATAAGTTTGAAGCCAGATATAACTTGATGGAACTCTACTTTATGAACAAGGAGTTTGACAAAGCATATATGTATGCTGAAGAAGTTTTGAATGAAGAAAAGCTAGATGCAAAACTAAAAGAAGAAGTAAAGTTAATTCAAGCAAAAATTGATTTTACGCGTGAAAATTATGATGCTGCAATAACTACTTATGAGGAAGTGGCAAGTTATTCTAATAAACGCGGAGCTGAAGCGAAATATATGGTGGCAAAGATTCACTATTTGAAAGGGAAATACGATGATTGTGAGAAAATGGTATATACGTTAGTGAATCAAGTTCCTTCTTACCCAAAGTGGATTGGAAAGGGATTTATTTTATTGGCAGATAATTTTCTAGCGCAAGAGGATGTTTTTAATGCGAAGGTCACGCTACAAAGCGTTATTGACAATGCAGACGACGATGAATTGGTTCAAATTGCAAAGGAAAAATTAACCATTATTATAAAAACGGAGAAAGAAGCTCAAGAGTCAGAGGAAAAAGAGCCTACCATCGAATTAATTAACCAAGACTCCAATGATGAGAAGTTATTTAACGATCAAGATCAATCAGAAAATGAAGGAGGGGAAGATGAGTAATAAATATATCGCCATTATTTTTCTATTTGCTTTCCAGTTGGCTTATAGTCAAAACCCTTTACCAAAGGATTCTTTTGTTGTGATAAAATC
>CBFHZL010000082.1:0-12246 GCA_965660325.1 uncultured Acidiluteibacter sp. | reverse complement strand
ATGCTGAAAATTCATGGGATGGTGCTGTATTACAGTACTCTCTTGATGGAGGCGCTTCATGGGCTAAGTTAGGTGCATTTGGAGACCCAGGAAACTGGTATACAGACAATTCAGTAAATGGCCTCTCTGGTTTAGAGCCTACTCAAGAAGGTTGGACAGGAGTTCCTGGTAGTGGTTCTTGGCTGCCTGTAAGAAGAGTAGTTGATACATTAGCAGGTCAGTCTTCTGTTCTATTTAGATTCGCTTTTGGGTCTGATGGTTCAGTGCAGAGTGGTGATGGTTTTGGTATGGATAATTTCAGATTGTACGACTCTATTCAAACCAACATCCAAGTAGATTCTATGTTAACCTTATTATCAGACTGTGGCTTGAATGCTAATGAAGATATAACTGTAAGCTTAACAAATGCTGGTTCTACTCCTTACATCAATACACCGATTACCTACATCATTAATGGAGGTACGCCGGTAACGGAGACGATCACAGATACTATTTTAGGAGGTACTAGTTATGTTTACACGTTTAATACTCAGGCTAACTTTAGTGTAGCAGGTGGATATGCGTTAGACTTATATGTTTCACAATCTCCTGCAGATAGTATTCCATCAAATGACTCAATTTCTGTTAACATTATCAGATCGCCATCTACTACTATAGATAGTTCATCTGCTACTGTAGTTTACGATTTTGAGGCAAATAATGGAGACTTCTCAACGTATGGAACGAATAGTTCTTGGGCACATGGTGTTCCAAATACATTCTACATTAACGCTGCGCAGTCAGGTTCAAATGCTTGGGTAACTGGCCTTGGAGCTAATCATAATGCTAATGAGCTTTCTTACTTGGAGACGCAGTGTTTTGATATGTCAGGCTTCCCGTCTACAGAGCCATTGTTTATGTCTTTCTATACATTATTTAAGACTGAAATAGCTGCAGACCAAGTTTGGTTAGAGTTTAGTACGAATAATGGTGGTTCTTGGAGTAAAGTATTACCATCAAGTAGTTCAATAAACTTCTACAACAACACTACTGATAACGTTTGGGAAGGTTTCTCTAACGGAGGTGTTGGAACATGGATTCCAGTGTTGAATGATATCGTTGGATTAGGTGGAAACTCTAAAGTGAAATTTAGATTTGTATTTAGTTCTAATGGAACTATTGAAAACGATGGTTTCGGTATTGATGACTTTAAGATCAACTTAGCTGTTGGTAGTAGAGAATTATTCAACGGAGAGGCTAGTTTATCACTACAACCAAACCCAACAAGCGGTATGGTTAATATCACATTTGGTAACTACGTTAAAGGAGATTATCAAGTTGATGTTGTTAATATCAATGGTCAAACATTAAGAAGTAATGTACTTTCAGTTGGAAGTGACTTCGAAACTAAAACAATCAACCTTGAGGGAATTGAGGCAGGTGTTTATTTCGTTCGCGTAATCAACGGTGAGACATTATCTACTCAAAAGTTAATTATTCGATAATTACTTGATTAATTAATTGAAACCCACGCGTCTGACGCGTGGGTTTTTTTTTGCTCTTTTTTTTTGTAAATTTAAAGTTCAAACTATTTAAACTAATTTTTATGAAAAAAGCACTATTGTTTATCAAAATGCTAGTGGCTGTATTATTTGCATCTGCGCAAAATAATATTGCCCCTCTAGCCACTGCCACTGCCGACGGCGCAGGGGGTGGTGGGTGTAGAACAGGAGCATGTTCTACATTAAATGACTTAAATTTGGGTTCCTGTGGAACCCAACAAATGTGGATTAGTACCACACCTCCTAACGCTGTTGGTGTAGACTATATTCGCTTTGACTTTCCTAATCCAGAAACTTTTGATACCATAGTAATTCATCATGGTAGTTCTACTGCTCGCTTTCTATCTGGAGGTACGATACAGTATTTCGATGGTACGAACTGGATAACGCATGCGACTTTTTCTAACTTACCAATGCAATGTATAAGCAGAATTGGTTTTCAAAAATTGACTACCGATGCTGTTCGTATTACTTCGTTTTTGATGCAAGGAACAGGTCAAACTTCTAACCCTAACTTTAGAGAAATTGAGATTATTTCTGCACCAAATGGTACGAATGATGCCGCGGTACTTTCAGTAGATTCTCCATCGGTATTTTGTGCTGGTATGCAGGACGTATATGCTACTATTGCAAATTTAGGCCTAAATCAAATTGATTCGGTTACTGTCAATTGGGAGGTGAATGGAGTTTCTCAAACACCTGTTTTGTACAACCAAACATTAGATACTATTCCCGGAACAGGAAATTATACTGCTCAAATACTATTGGGCTCTGCGATGTTTAATTCCGGAGCTAACTCAGTTGTAGTTTACACGACAAATCCAAATGGAGTGGCTGATACCGTTACTGCAAACGACACGGCAACTGTATTTCCAACCACTGCGACTCCACCACAGTCTGTAATAGCAGTAAACCAGCGATTAACATCTGTAGACATTCAAGTGAATGGATACTTAGGAACCTTAGCCTATGAGTATGACCTACAAGGCTTCACTCAAGGCTCAGGAATTACTGGTACATCCTCTACGAGTTTAATTCCATTAACAGGATTGGCTCAAGGATCAACATATGATGTTTATGTTCGTTCTGTATGTGGAGTAGGAGATTCTTCTGCATGGGTAGGACCAATCACGTTCAATACATCTTATGGCGTACCCTACTTTGAAGATTTCACAACATTTACAGCGGGATTGAATAATAATCCATTTCCAAATGCATGGAGCTCTACCAACGGCACCTCAAATCCAAGATGGGAGTCAGAAGATGCAAGTGGAGCGAATGAGAATTCATCCGCAACGGGTCCATTTTTTGACAATACAACTCCTTCAACAGTAGGAGGTATGTATATGTATTTAGAGACCTCAGGAGGAGCAGGAGATTCAGCAGAATTTGTGAGTCCACCGATCTACATTGATACCAATATGACCAATGTACTTTTAGAGTTCTACTACCATATGTACGGCGCTACGATGGGAGACTTAAAAGTATTTGTTGACACGAATGGCGTTTCTAACTTACTAACGACCATATCAGGACAGCAGCAAGTAGCCGGAAGTGATCCGTTCAACTTGTTTGCCGCTAATTTAGTAGGCTACCAAGGGACTTCAGTGATTTTACGCTTTAGAGGAATTAGTGGAACATCATTTAACAGTGATATGTCAATTGATGATATTCGTATCTCACAAGTAGCACCACTTAATGCAGGAGTAGTTGAATTACAAAGTCCAACAGGCGCATTATGCCCTGGAAGTCTAACACCAGTGTTGGGCGTTAAAAACTTTGGATCAGATACCCTGAACAATGTGAAGGTGATGTGGGACATCAATGGAGTAATTGATTCATTGACCTACACTACTGCAATTAACCCTGGGGATACCGCATCGGTTACACTACCAAGTTTTACGGTAAACTCAACTACCTTGTATGATATCCGTTTTTACACGAAAGATCCAAACATGACACCGGATCCAATCCCTGCAGATGATAGTTTATCCTTCTTAGGATTGCGAACAGGATTGTCAGGAACGTATACAGTAGATGCAAACTTAGCACCATCACCTACGAACTTTGCAAGCTTTGCAGATCTAACTACACAGTTAAGCAGTTATGGCGTTTGTGGTGCAGTAACGGTGAATGTAGCGAATGGCGTATATTTAGAGCCATTAGAGATTGATGGAATAGTAGGAGCGAATGCTTCAAATACATTAACCATAGATGGAGGAGACTCTAGTTTGACAATTGTATCAGAAGATGGAACAAATTCATTTGCTGCATTAACGATAGCCAATGCAGATTATGTAACGATACGAAACATGTCGTTCATTTATGGAGGAGCAACTGGAGCAGGAGCGATTTTGGCCAATGCGAACCATAACGTAGTAAGTAACTGTCAAATCATTGCTGATACGACTACAACGACTTCATTGATGTATGGCGTATCGTTATCAGGTGCATCAGGCAGTCACTCAACAGGAGCCCAAACGGATCACAATGAATTTAGAGACAATGTGATTAAAGGTGGTTACTACGGAGTTAGAGCTTACGGATCTACATCCGATCCTGTAAATGGATTGGTATTGGATAATAACGTAATTGATCAAGCATATTACTATGGTGTATACTTATACTATGGAGATACATTAACGATGACCGATAACGTGATCGACATGGAAGCGAGAACAAATGCGTTTGCCGATGGTGCTTATATATACTATACGACCAACTTTGATATCTCACGTAATAATATTCGTGGTTTAGATTATGGAATGTATGTGTATGACTTTACCGGCGCATTCACTCAGACAAGAAAGAATAGAATAGCCAATAACATGATCTATTCCGATTCAGATTATGGATTGTATATGTACTATATCGATAGTACAGAAATTTTCCATAACACGATTGTGACGAATGGGACAGGTATTCCTGCAGTACAGATTTATACCAGTACTACTCGACCAATCGGCAACTACGATGTACGTAACAACATCTTCTATGCTAGTGGAAGTTTTGCATTGAGAACAAATATGCCTGATACGGTATTCCAGACAATGGATTACAACAATTACTACACGTCAGGATCTGATTTGTTTAGTATTGATGGAGTTACTTATTCAAATATTTCAGCATATACGACAGCGAATGCAGCCTTTAATGCGAATTCAGTAGAAGGCGATCCAACGTTTATCAACTATCCGTTAGACCTTCATGTATTAGGCGCATTGGCGAATGATGCAGGAGATAACAGTGTAGGTATTACTGTTGATATTGATGGCGATACTCGTCCAATGTCAGGATCAACTGTAGTGGATATGGGAGCAGATGAGTTTGACCCACCAAGTTGTGTTCCACCAACAGCGACAGCATTCACGAATGTGACGATCAACTCAGCAGATGTAACCTTTACATCAGCCTCTACCGGAACAAGCTTCCGATATGAGTATGGTCCATTTGGATTTGCTCCGGGTACTGGAACAAGTGTACTAAGTACGACAGCAGCAAGTACAATCAGTGGATTGGCTTCAGGGACAACGTATGAATTATATGTAAAAGAAATTTGTACGCCAACAGACTCTTCACCTGTAGTAGGACCATACCAATTTGCTACTGCATACTCTATTCCATTGAATGAGGATTTTGAGACCTTTACAGTAGGGAACTCAGGAACAACATTTACTAATGGATGGACCAATACAGGTACGTCTCGACCAAACTGGGAGTCAGAAGCATCCACAGGAGCTAACCTTAATTCCTTGAATACAGGACCATTCTTTGACGCTACTACACCATCTGTTACAGGAGGTAAGTACATGTACTTAGAAACCTCAGGTGGGTCATTAGGTAGTAGTAATGACTTATCAAGTCCATCGATTTTTGTACCTGCAAGTGCAGGCGGAGTCGTATTAGAGTTTGCATACCATATGTATGGAGCAACAATGGGAGACCTGCATGTATTAGTAGATACCAATAATGTGTTGGATACTATAATTTCAATAAGCGGTCAGCAGCAAACTGCAGGATCATCTGCATGGGCAGATACAAGTGCATTGCTAGTAGGTTACCAAGGAACATCGATGAAGTTAGTCTTCCGAGGAGTACGAGGAAGTAGCTTCACAAGTGATATGTCTATTGATAATATACGCCTGTATGATACAGTAGCTGTAGATGTAGCACTAGATACAATCGTATCACCTGTATCAGACTGTGGGTTATCTAACCAAGCAGATGTAACCATTGCGATAGAGAATCGCGGTTTATCACCTGCAAGTGGTATTAGTGCGACGTACATTTTTGATGGAGGAGCACCTGTAACGGAAACGGTACCGGTGACCATTAATCCTGGAACGACGTACAACTTTACGTTTGCAACGAAAGTGAATGCATCAATAATTAAGAGTTATACCTTAGATGCAAGCATTTCACTAGCAGCAGATGGAGATCCATCCAACAATGCTTCAACAGGCTATACATTTGTAGGTAGTTTCTCTGATTCTATCAATACGAATAGTCCAACGAAGTACTATACGTTTGAGAGTAATGACGGAAACTGGGTACCATCGGGCACCAATTCATCATGGGAGTGGGGAACACCAAGTTCATTCTACATCAATGGTGCAATCGGAACCAAAGCATGGGTAACCTCTGCAGCCGGAAATCACAATGCGAATGAGATGTCTTACTTAGAGTCTTCTTGTTATGATTTATCAACGATATCCCCAACCACACCAATCTTCTTGAACTTCCAAACATTGTTTAAGACAGAGATTGGTGCCGACCAAGTGTGGATGGAGTACTCGACTGATAACGGCAGAAACTGGTCGAAGGTGATGCCATCAGTAGCATCAGTAAACTTCTACAACAACACGACAGCGAATGTATGGGAAGGCTTCTCAACAGGAGGAGTAGGTACATGGATACCGGTGTTGAACGACCTGCAAGGGTTAGGAGGAAACTCTAAAGTGAAGTTCAGATTTGCGTTTGTATCTAACGGAGCGTTAGAGAACGATGGGTTTGCAATAGATGAGTTCCAAGTAGGAACGATTGTAGGCATCGACGAGCAATTACAATCAGGAACAGCCACATTAGGCTTAAGTCCAAACCCTGCAAAAGATGTATTGAATATGGTATTTGGTAACTACGCAAAAGGCGATTACCAAGTAAGCATCATCAATGCAAATGGTCAGGTAGTACAAGAAGAAGTATTAACGGTAGGCAGCTCATTAGAGGTGAAAGAAGTTAATGTATCTAACTTGGAAGCAGGAGTATACTTTGTAAGAACGATGAATGGAGAGCAAATCTCTACACAGCGATTGATTATAAAGTAATCAATTCGGTTTTATAAATAGTGAAGGCCCGATGCAATTGCATCGGGCCTTTTTTTGTGATATAGAATTTATTGAGGTTGCTACAGTTTAATATACTTTGCTGTGATAGAATCTTTGCTTTTAATCAGATTCTGTGGAGTTCCTTCAAAGAGTAGATTGCCCCCATTTTTACCACCTTCTGGTCCCAAATCAATCACCCAATCGGCACACTTGATTACATCAGGGTTATGCTCAATGATCAGAAGTGAATGTCCTTGATCGATTAATGCATTAAAAGCATATAATAACTTATTAATATCATGAAAATGTAGACCAGTGGTGGGTTCATCAAATAAGAAAAGTGTTTTTTGATGGCGGTCACCCTTAGCTAAGTAAGAGGCTAGTTTTATTCGTTGGGCCTCGCCACCACTAAGTGTGTTTGAAGACTGTCCAAGTTTTACATACCCTAGCCCTACCTCATAGAGTGGTGTTAGTTTGCCGACTATTTTTTTTGCATATCGATTCTTTTCATCTGCTTTAAAAAGGTGCATAGCATCTTCAATAGTCATTTCTAAAATGTCTGAAATGTGCTTCCCTTTGTATTTTATCTCTAAAATATCTTCTTTAAACCGCTGACCTTTGCATTCTTCACATTGAAGGTGTATATCTGCCATAAATTGCATCTCGATGGTAACTTCTCCTTCTCCCTGACAGTTGTCACATCTACCTCCATCAATATTAAAAGAAAATACCCCTGCTTTGTACCCACGGGATTTAGAGAGTGGTAAAGAAGTATATAAGGCCCTAATGTCATCATATGCCTTCACGTAGGTAACTGGATTGCTTCTAGATGACTTTCCAATTGGGTTTTGGTCAATGAACTCAATTTGTTTGATTGAATCATGATTACCTTTTAAACCTGAGAATGCTCCTGTTTTATCAGCGATACCTCCTTTTAGTTTCTTTAAGGATGGATATAAAATAGATTTGACCAACGTGGACTTGCCCGATCCGCTTACTCCTGTCACAACCACCATGCAATCTAGTGGCACGGTAACATCAAACCCTTTTAAGTTATGTTGCTTTACACCCATTAACTGGATAGATTCTTTCCATTTACGGGTTTTGCTTGGTGTTTTAATAGACAATTCGCCATTGATGTACTGAGCGGTCAAACTTTGCTTATCCGCCAAAAGTGCCTCTTGATTTCCTTGAAAAATCAATTCCCCTCCGTGTGAGCCTGCTAGTGGGCCTAGATCGATTACTTCGTCTGCAGCTTTTATAATTTCTTCATCGTGCTCAACGACTAAAACCGTATTGCCCAAGTCTCGAAGAGATTTGAGAATGCCGATTAATCGTTCGGTATCTTTTGGGTGCAACCCAATACTTGGTTCGTCTAAAATATACATCGACCCAACCAAGCTACTGCCTAGCGATGTTGCTAGGTTTATTCGCTGTGATTCTCCACCTGATAGGGTAGACGCATTTCGATTTAAATCCAGGTAGCCTACGCCGACATCATTAAGGTATTGTAGTCGATTTTTAATTTCGACGAGTAGTCGTTTTGCTACTTGTTGGTCATACTCACTAAGTGTTAGCGATCTAAAAAGTGGCAGCAATTCGTTTACAGGCAAAACCACCAATTCAGACAACGTATGTCCATCAATTTTCACATGATTTGTTTCAGGACGTAATCTTCTACCTTTACAATCGGGACAAGCAGTTTTTCCTCGGTATCGCGCAAGCATTACACGATATTGTATTTTATATGTTTTCTTTTCGAGGTAAGAAAAAAAGTAGTTTAACCCTTTAAAATACTTATTCCCTGTCCATAGCAACTCATACTGCTCATTCGTTAGTTGTTCAACAGGTTTGTGAATAGGGAAGTTAAACTTCTCCGCTGCATAAATCAACTGGTCTTTCCACTCAGACATTTTTTCGCCTACCCAAGGAGCTATTGCACCTTCGTACACAGAAAGTTCTTTATTCGGAATAACCAAGTACTCATCTATGCCAATTACCTTTCCGTAGCCTTCACACTTTGGACATGCTCCAATGGGGTTATTAAAACTAAAAAAGTGAACGTTTGGCTCAATAAACTGCTCTCCATCTGCCTCAAACCGGTTGGAAAAGGTATGGTAGTTATATGTTTTTTGCTCATCTATCAGTGCGATGATAGCATCGCCTTCACCTTCAAAGAAAGCAGTTTCCGTAGAATCAGCTAACCTGGTGAGAGTTTCTTCCTCGTTTTTATATACAAATCGGTCAATCACTAAGAATAACGGTTGTTTTTTCTTTAGTGAGCTAACGTCAAACCCTTCTATTTTTTCTAATTTATCATTAATTAGAATCCGCGTATATCCCTGCTGCAGCAGCAGATCCAATTGTTCTTGCAAGGAGCGGCCCTTTTTGAGAATTAATGGAGATAATACGAGCCCTTTGGTGCTTTCAGTTACCGATTTAAAGAGGTTCATCACATCTTTTACCGTGTTCTTCTTAACAACTTCTCCTGTTTTCGGTGAAATGGTTTTTCCAATTCGTGCATACAGCAACTTCATGTAATCATAGATCTCAGTGACCGTTCCAACGGTAGATCGTGCATTACTGCTGCTTACTTTTTGCTCAATAGCAATCGCAGGAGCTACTCCTTTTATATAATCAACATCCGGCTTATTTACTTTTCCTAAGAATTGTCGCGCATACGACGAAAGACTTTCTACGTATCTTCGTTGGCCTTCAGCATACAAAGTGTCGAATGCAAGAGACGACTTTCCAGATCCTGATAAGCCCGTGACTACGACTAACTTATTGCGAGGAATCGCCACGTTTATATTTTTGAGGTTGTGCATACGTGCACCCTTAATAATGATGTGTTTTTTCGGATCTAATTTGTCGATATCGCGCACAGAACTTCTTCTTTTTTGTGATGTCTAACAAAATTACTTTTCTTTTGTTAACTTTGGTGGAAAGATAATTTAGTTGGTGTGCAATAAACCCACATCTTCATACGTTATTATTAGTAATTCAAACCAACACCTTATTTAGCCTATCGAATAGATTTTACTTTTTTATCAATTATTTCTGTATTAACCAATTGAAAAAGTTTAATCTATGAATCTACTGAAGGCAACTGACAAAGATTTAATAAGAAGTTATTTAGAAGGCAATGAACTGGCTTTCGAAACACTGCTTAAAAGGCACCAAGCAAAAGTATTTTCTTACATTTTATATACCGTAAAGGATCAAGATATCGCTAATGATATTTTTCAAGATACCTTTATTAAAGTTGTGCGAACGCTTAAGCGTGGAAAGTACAACGAAGAAGGAAAGTTTTTACCTTGGGTAAACCGCATTGCGCATAATTTAGTGATTGACCATTTCAGAAGGCTTAAGAAAATGCCGACGACAAGCGGCGGTGAAGATTTTGACATTTTTGAAATCATACCATCTTATGATGATAATGCTGCAGACGATTTAGTAAGGTCTCAACAGTTAAAAGATGTAAAAGCATTGGTGAAGCATTTACCTGATGATCAGAAAGAAGTGCTGATGATGCGCATGTATTTTGACATGAGCTTTAAAGAAATTGCTGATAGAACAGGTGTTAGTATTAATACAGCATTGGGCAGAATGCGGTATGCACTCATTAACTTGCGAAAATTGATAAAAGAGAATAATATAGTTTTGACAAATTGATGAATTAACTACAATATTTCATTTTCTCCTTCGTTTAGAAAGAAACATTAAAATTTAAGCGAATGAGTAATAACACTACTTTTGATTTAAACGAGTATTTGAGTGAAGAAAAAAGAAACGTAGATCGGATCGCTGATTCACTAAAAGGAGATGAAATGTTATTGAAAAATCCATCAGAGAAAACGGTTAGTACTATTCTATCGTTTTCAAGAGCTTTAGAAGTCAAAAATTCTAAGAAACTCGGAGCGATAGAAAATTTGTTGAATTGATTAAAATAAAAAAGAGGAGCAATGCTCCTCTTTTTTATTTTATCGTTTTTCGACCAATAACACTGCAGATCGGACAGGTATCAACCTGATGACCCCTTGCAGGGCAATACTCTCTTCCAAAAAAGATGATTTGTAAATGTAAGCGATTCCACAATTCTTCGGGAAATAAGCGCTTGGCATCTTTTTCTGTTTGTACTACATTTTTACCATTGGTAAAATTCCACCGATACATTAAGCGGTGGATGTGGGTGTCTACCGGAAAAGCAGGGATATCGAAAGCTTGTGCCATCACTACAGATGCTGTTTTATGACCCACACCGGGCAACTCTTCTAAAGCTTCAAATGATGCAGGTACTTCTCCGTTGTACTTCTCAACGAGCATTTTGGATAATACAGAGATCGCTTTGGACTTTTGTGGCGACAGGCCACATGGACGAATGATCGCTTTTATATCTTCCACCTGTTGTTTAGCCATGTCAAATGGATTATCGGCCAACTTCCATAAGCTTGGAGTTACCTGATTTACCCTTATATCAGTGCATTGAGCCGATAATAAAACAGCCACTAATAGCGTGTACGCATCTGTATGGTCTAATGGTACCGGTATTTCAGGATATAATTCTTCTAGTTTGTCTATCGCGAAAGCGACTTTCTCTTTTTTGTTCATAGCATCAAAAAAACAAAAGTAAACCTATTCTGTTTGAAATTTTAATTAAAAAGAATCCAATAAATTTTGGCGATTTAAAATTAAAAAGTATTTTGTTATTGTTACTTTTGATGAAATTATCGTCAACAAACTGATAAAATTTATGTCGAAATTAAAAAGTGGTGATAAAGCACCTGATTTTAAAGGAACAAACCAAAATGGTGAAACCGTAACCTTAGCGGATTATGCAGGGAAGAAGTTGGTTATGTATTTTTACCCAAAGGATTTAACGCCTGGTTGTACTAACCAAGCATGTAATTTAAGAGACAATTACGAGGGTTTATTAGCCAAGGGTTTTGAAGTGTTAGGCGTAAGCGCAGACAGCGAAGCTAGACATCAAAAATTTATTGACAAATACGACCTACCTTTTTCTTTGTTAGCTGATACCGAGCATGAGGTAATAAAATCATTTGGTGTATGGGGCCCAAAGAAATTTATGGGTAAAGAGTACGAAGGAATCAATAGAACCACGTTCGTTATCGACGAAAATGGTATCATCGAACACGTAATAGACAAAGTGAAAACAAAAAATCATACAGAGCAAGTATTAGACTTGTTCGCATAACAATTTAATTATGGCAAAAGAGAAAGAACCAAAAGAGAACAACGAGCAGGCACAGAAATTAAAAGCTTTGCAGCTAACCATTGATAAATTAGAGAAAACCTACGGAAAGGGCTCTATTATGAAAATGGGTGATCGTGCAGTAGAAAATGTAGAGGCGATTCCTTCT
>CBFHZL010000081.1:0-12342 GCA_965660325.1 uncultured Acidiluteibacter sp. | reverse complement strand
TGGTTGGCTAGATTGGCTGAGTTTATTATTTGCGACCTCTGGCATGGCGTTGCCATCATTTTTTGTTGGAATAATTATCGCCTGGTTATTTGGCTTTGTTTTAGCGGATTACACTGGTTTGGATATGACAGGTAGTCTGTATGAAGTTGATGACTTAGGCAGAGGAGAATACATAGCACTAAGAAATCTAATCTTACCAGCTATTACCTTAGGTGTGCGTCCACTATCTGTTATCGTTCAGCTAAGCAGAAACTCCATGTTGGAGGTATTGGGCCAAGATTATGTACGAACGGCCAATGCTAAAGGGTTGAGCAAGCAGGTTGTGTTGATTAAGCATGCACTTAAAAATGCGCTTAACCCAGTATTGACAGTAGTCTCAGGAATGTTTGCAAGCTTAATGGCGGGCGCTGTTTTTGTAGAAATCGTATTCGCATGGAAAGGCATCGGATGGGAAGTGGTAAATGCACTAGAGAAGTACGACCTTCCTGTGGTGATGGGAGCAGTGCTCGTGATCGCCGTAATTTTTGTAATGATAAATATATTAGTAGATATACTCTATGGAGTTTTGGACCCTAGAGTTAGAGTGAGTTAAAAATAGATTATGAGGAAAAAGATTGTAGCAGGAAACTGGAAAATGAACCTTAGTGTTGCTGAAGGTGTAGCATTGGTAAGTGACTTAGAAAAAGGAATTTTAGAAGGAATTAAAGCAGATGAAATGATTGTTTTTCCCCCATTTACCCATTTGTCTGCAGTAAAATCGGCAGTAAGAACCGTTAAAGTTGGTGCTCAAAATTGCCATCAAGAAACCAAAGGTGCATATACAGGAGAAGTCTCTCCAACAATGCTAAGTGGCATGGACGTGGAGCATGTCCTTGTCGGACACTCTGAGCGAAGAGCTTACTTTAATGAAGAAAATGACCTTTTGGCTTTAAAAGTATCTGCTGCATTAAACGCAGATCTTAAGGTGATCTACTGTTGCGGAGAAACGCTGCCTGAGCGAGAAGAAAACCGTCATTTTGAAGTGATAAAAAATCAGTTAGCAGAAGGTCTATTTCATTTGAAAGAGGCCGATTTACAACACGTAATCATAGCTTACGAGCCCGTATGGGCAATAGGAACAGGACAAACAGCTACTGCAGATCAAGCGCAAGAGGTGCATGCATTTATTCGATCTTTAGTAGAAGATGTGTATAGTGCAGCAGCAGCTCAAGCCATTAGTATTTTATATGGTGGTAGTTGTAATCCTACCAACGCTAAAGAGCTGTTTAGTAAACCTGACGTTGATGGTGGTTTAATTGGAGGAGCTTCCTTAAAGCCTACAGATTTTATTCAAATAGCAAACGCTTACTAAGATGAACTACTTAGAGTTTTCCTTTAAAATTGCCCCAGTAAATCCTTTTCAAGAAATTCTTATTCATGAATTAGGAGAAATTGGCTTTGAAAGTTTTACGGTAGAAGAAGATACAGTTAATGCATACATTACTGAAGCTGATTTCAATCAACAATTGCTGGATGAGCTGTATTTGTTTTCACAAGATGATGTTACGCTTACCTATGAGCAGAAAGTGATTCCTCAGCAAAACTGGAATGCCGAGTGGGAGAAAAACTTTCCAAAAGTGGTTGTGGATGACTATTGCGAAGTTATTGCGCCATTCCATGAACCATCTACTGATGTGAAATATCACATTCACATCGAACCTAAAATGAGTTTTGGAACAGGTCATCACGATACTACTTTTATGATGATGCAGTTGATGCGAACCATAGACCTTTCCGGCAAGCGAGTAATGGATATGGGATGTGGCACAGGCGTACTAGCCATATTGGCTCATTTAGAAGGTGCAGCTGCTATCGCTGCTGTAGATATCGACGAATGGGCATATGAAAATACCATTGAGAACTGTCAGCGAAATTCGGCGGAATCTATTGAGGTAAAGAAAGGTGGAGCGGAACAAGTAAATGGCAACATCTTTGATATTTTCATCGCGAATATTAATCGTAATATTCTTTTAAGAGACCTTCCGACCTATGTTAATTCTATGGCTGAAGGAGCTGACTTATTGCTAAGTGGTTTTTTTACAACCGATGTAGATCACTTGCATGAAAAACTAGCTGAACTAGGATTAGCAAAAGTGACTGATCGAACAAGAGATAATTGGTGTGCATTACACTATAAAAAATAATTCATGAAAAAAGTCTGTCTTCTACTTTTCTTTTCTGCTGTCTTTGGAATGTTTAAGTCTTCCGCGCAAACTCCCTTGAGTTTTCCGGCTGATTCCATTCAGTTTTTTAATCAAATGGAGTCGTTTCTATCGGATGCTCGAAAGGAGGGAAAAGACTTTATGAAACAATTCGAAGAGGTGTGGTACGGTGGTTATTTTTCGGAAGCGCAGCGAAGGGGTGTCTACAACATCACCAATCAGATGCTGAAAAAGAAAATGCGGGCCTTCCCTGACTTTAGAAATTACTTATATACCGTTGGTAGTTTTGTTACTTCAGAATTTCAGACAACCTCTAGTTTTGATCAGTGGCAAGCTACATTGCTAAAATTACTTGACGATCGGAATAAACGAAACTTTACCAACTTTTTAACCTTCTCTGACGGTCTTTTTGCCGAGAATGCACTTTATATCTCCTCCTCTACGAAGTGGGCAGCCAATAACAATAACTACACCTTTGGTTTTGATGAACTGCCTACATTAACCTTTGAAGAACTGGATTTGATTTGTTTTGCAAGAGGTGATAGTATGCGGATAAATGCTACGAAAGGCGTCTATTATCCTACTGAAGAAAAGTGGGTTGGGCAAGGTGGTACTGTTACTTGGGATAAAGCAGGAATGATGGGCGAGGAAGTATACGCTACCTTATCGAATTATGAAATCAACACCAAAACGTATTCTTACACTGCTGATTCCGTTCAGTTCAATAATTCTTTTTACTTCGATCGACCTTTAAATGGAATTCTAGAAGATAAAATTCAGGCAAATAATACACCTGAAAAATCGACTTATCCACGATTTGACTCCTACAACAAGCGTTTAGTTATTGAAAATATAGCTCCTGCGGTTGATTATGATGGCGGGTTCTCTATGCAGGGATCAAAGTTTATCGGAAGTGGAAATGAGGAAAATGATGCGTATTTAATTTTCTACCGAAACGATACGACTTTCTTAAAGGCGTCATCTAAGGTGTTTATTATCAATACAGAACGAATTGTGTCTGATAACGCTGCTGTTAGTTTCTATTTGGGTACTGATTCAATTCACCACCCTGGATTAAATTTTAAGTTTTTCCAAAAAGATAAGAATGTAACCCTTTACAGGGATAATGAAGGGATGGCTATATCTCCCTATTTTGACTCTTTCCATAATATCGACATGGATTGCGAGGTGCTCAATTGGAATCAAGAAGATCCAATACTTGAAATGACAAGCTTGATGGGGAGTACTCGAACAGAAGCATTCTTCACCTCAGAGAACTACTTTAAACTTTCTGAATACAATTACCTAAGAGGGAGAGGAGATACGAATCCACTTTTAGCTATTCAGCGGTTATCTGACAAGGTTGGAGATAAAAAATTAACCATTCAAGAGCTAACCTATCACATGAACATTAGTGATGCTACTGCTCAAAACATGGTGATGTACTTAGCCACTCGAGGATTTTTAAAATATAATTTTAAGAAAGGAGAGTTTGTTGTTAAAAATCGATTAACGCAATACGTACAATCGAGTTTTGGTAAGATTGATTATGATGTAATTTCTATTCGATCAGATATATCAGGGAGCAATAATGCTCAAGTTAATTTGCTCAATTATGATTTAACCATTAATGGTATTGAGGGAATTCTGTTGAGCGACTCTCAAAAAGTATACATCATCCCATCGGATCATAAAGTGGTAATGAAGAAGAATCGATACTTTACTTTTCAAGGTCAAGTAAAAGCGGTAGATGTTTTTGATTTTTATGGTAAAGAGTTTTCATTCGACTACGAAGCGTTTAAAATTAACTTGACCAATGTAGATTCCTTGCAGTTAAAGGCTTATTCAGATGAAGTAGATCGCAATGGAAATCCACAATTAAAACCGGTACGAACAGTAATCGAGGGAATTAACGGAGAACTGCTGATTGATAATTTTGAAAATAAATCAGGACTAAAAGAGTTCCCTGAATTTCCGGTTATCAATAGTTTCGACGACTCTTATGTCTATTACGATAAGAAAGAGGTTGAGGATGGAGTATATAATAGAAACGATTTTTATTTTCAGGTTAGGCCATTTCAAATTGACAGTTTAGATAATTTCTCCAATGATCAGTTGGTATTTGATGGAACATTTACATCCAATATATTTCCAACATTTGACGAAGCATTGACCGTACAGCCTGATATGTCGCTTGGTTTTGTTCGTCAAACACCTCCGGAAGGATACCCTGTTTATGGAGGAAAAGGACAGTTTTATGATGATATAAATTTGTCACACAAAGGTTTGAGAGGAGATGGTAAATTAGAGTACCTTACATCAACTACTTACTCTGATGACTTTATCTTCTATCCAAAATCAGTAGAAGGGTTTGCACAATCTCACGTATTGGCTGAAGTAAAGTCAGGAACAGAATTCCCACCCGTGGAAGCGGAGAACGTAAGCATTGACTGGAAGCCACTGGATGATGTATTTTACACCACAGCAGACAATGACACGTCAATGGCATTTTACGATATGAAGTCCTATTTTAATGGTACATCAGCGCTAACGCCAAATGGATTAAAGGGTGATGGCGTATTCTTGTTTGAACGTGCCAACCTGATTTCAAATCAATTTGTATTTCAAAATACTGTTTTTGATGCAGATACTTCTGATTTTGAACTGTTAGAAGAGAATACAAGCGGCTTTGCCCTAAATACGGCTAATGTAAAAGCACATGTAGATTACCGAGGACGCTTTGCAGAGTTTGAACCAAACGGTAAGGATGATCCAATCTTCTTCCCAACGAATCAATACCTCTGCTACATGGAAGAGTTTAAGTGGTATATGGATAATGGTATGATTGACCTGACAGGAAAAAAACAAAATACCGTTTCTGCTGATGTTAAGTTGGAAGGCTCTAAGTTTATTTCTACAAAGGCAGAGCAGGATAGTCTCTTTTTCTATTCCCCAATTGCTCGATTTGACTCAAGAAGACATATCATATCGGCGTTGGATGTACAGTACATAACAACAGGAGATGCCAAGGTGTATCCTGATAGCGGTCTCGTGGTTATAAGAAAGAGCGCTAATATGGATGAGCTTCTTAATGCAGGTGTCGTTGCCAATGCTGTTACTGAATACCACAATATTTATAATGCAACGATAAAAGTAGAAGGGAAGAAAAGCTATTATGGCTCAGGATACATCGACTATGTGGATGAGAATAATGCTTCTCAATCCATTTACCTGCAAACGTTAAATGTAGATACTACAGGGCAAACAATTGGTCATGGAGTTATAGAAGATGATACGCTTTTTACCCTTAGTGATCAGCATGTATTTAAAGGAGAGGTTGACTTACTGGCCAATAACGAATACTTAATTTTTGATGGCGGTGTAAAGATCAATCATTCTTGCAGCCAGATTGGAATCGACTGGTTAAGGTTTAGATCAGAAATTAATCCCAATGAAATTTATATCCCAATCGATACAGGAATTGTGTCAACTGATAAAACAATTTTATCAGCAAGTATCAATTTGAACACAGATACGATGTTTATCTATTCAGCATTTGTTTCTCAAAAAATATTCCATAGTGATAGAGAGTTACTACCTGCATACGGATACATGTACTTTGATAAGGCTTCTAATACTTATAAGATAAGCACCAAAGAAAAGATTAAATCGCTTGACCTCACAGGTAATTACTTACAATTAGACGCGAATACATGTAAGGTGTCTGGCGAAGGGTTGATTAACTTGTCTGATGACCTTGGTCAAGTCAATGTGACAACTGCAGGTCAATTGATCCATAACCAACCAAAGCGAGAAGATCCAAATGAGGTGATTGGCGACTTTATGATGGCTATTGATTTCTTCTTTGATGATAATGCAATGAAAAAGGCTGCTGATCAAATAAATGAAAACTTGACATTACAACCAGTTGATTTATCACGTCCAGTATTTGAGAAAGGGCTTAGAGAAATAATGCCATTAGAAGATGCCGATAAATTGATATCACAGTTGAACCTGAATGGTAAGTTTAAGCGAGTGCCAAATGAGCTAAATAAGACCATTGTTCTTAATGACATTAAATTCAAATGGGATGAAGCAGAAAATACCTTCACTTCATTTGGACCAATTGGGGTATCTAACTTCTTTAAAGAGGAAGTAAATAAGTACATGAATGGAGTGGTACAGCTGACCAAAAGAAGAAGTGGAGATATCCTTGATATCTATTTAGAGACTGATAAAAACAATTGGTACTACTTTAATTACCGAAGAGGTCTGATGCAAGTTGCATCAACAAATGAAGCATTTAATGAGCAAATTAAATCATTAAAGCCAGACAAGCGAAAAGCCGATGTGGCAAGAAAAGAAGAGCCTTTTTCATTTATGTATGGAAATCCTAAGAAAAAAGAGATGTTCTTAAGAAAGTTTGAAGATGAATAACGACTTTTTTCTATCTTCTTATCAAATAATTAGAACTAATTAGGTATTTTAACCATATTTGTAAATGATTAGTCGAGCGATAAGAATGATTAGTCGACTGAAAAGATTTAAGAAAAGTGAAGGAAGGAGCGTTGAGTAACTACGTTTGTGAGGAGATTGATAGTAATGATATTAAAAGAAATATAGTCAACAGTAGATAGGTTATGACTTTACGACATATAACGATAGCAATTGGAATTGCGGTTTCATTGTTTACAAATGTGGCATTTGGCCAGTCCGATTTTAAGTCGGAAGAAGATTTAAAAAAGAAAGCAGCTGAGCTGTTTGAATCAAAGCAGTTTATTGAGGCAGCTCCTTTATACGCTCAACTTCTAAGTTTATATCCTAAAGAGCCTGACTATAACTTCAAATATGGAGCCAGTCTTTTATACGCTGATGCAGATAAAAGTAAGGCAATTAAATACTTATCTTTTGCCACATCAAAATCTAATGTAGATCCGAGAGCATACTATTATGCCGGTAAAGGGTTTCATCTCAACTATCAGTTTACAAAAGCACTAAAAAATTACAATCGATTTAAGTCTAAAGCTTCAGCTGCACAGCGAAGTGAATACGAAATAGATCAGCAAATAGCCATGGTAAAAAATGGAAACGATTTGCTACAATCCATTAATGGGTTGGATGTGATTTCAAAGGAGTCAGTTGCCAAAGAAGACTTTTTTAGAATTTATCAACTCGAAGGATTGGATGGTAAGATTGTGGTTAAGCCAGATGAGTTTAAATCAAAGTATGATCGAAAGAATGATGAATCTTCGATTATGTTTTTGCCCAATAATTCCTCCACAGTTTACTTCTCTTCTTATGGGAAAAAGGGTGATAATGGCAGAGATATTTACAAAGCAGTAAGACTTGGTAATGGTAAATGGAGTGAAGCAGTATCTGTTGGTAGCTCAATAAATACGCCATATGATGAAGCTTTTGCTTTCATTTTACCTGATGGAAGAACCATGTATTTTGCATCTAAAGGACACAATTCTATAGGTGGATATGACTTATTTAAAACTACCTATGATCAAACGGTGGCCAACTGGACAGAGCCGGTTAACTTAAATTTTCCGTTCTCTACGGTAAATGATGATGTGATGTTTGTTACTGATTCAGAGCAAAGCATTGCGTATTTTGCTTCTGATCGAAGTAATAGCAGTGACCAATACTATGTCTATAAAGTAGGTACAACTCCTAAAAAGCCAGACCTTTTTGTAATCAAAGGAAAGTTTACAGCGGAGAGTCTTCCAGACGTTAAGCGTGCTAAAATCACGGTAATCGATCAAGCTACTAACGAGACTGTAGGGATTTATACTACTGATAATAATGGAAACTATGCCATTGAAGTGGGTCAAAAAGGCGGAAATTATAAGTTCAACATTGAAACGACAGAGGATGCTCCTATTCATGCGGGCATTGTAAGTGTTCCAAAACAAAACGAATTTGTGGTATTGGGTCAAGAGCTTCGATTAGTTGGAGAAGGGGAGTCACAAAAACTAGTGATTAAGAATATTTTTGACGGCTCTGTGAATTTAGCTGACTATGGCGGTGGCCCAATTGTTTCATCAGAAATGTTAGCTCGAAAAGCGAACATGGCAGAAAATATCAATGAAGCTGAGTTATTAGCTGACCTGAGAAATGTTTCAGCACCTGCTGATGCTACAGCAACAGCAAAGAACGAAGAAGTGCGTTCGGAAGAGGTTAAAACCACTCAAGATAGTGATCGTCAAGAAATGGAAGAAGCTGCTTTAAAAGCTGAATTGATTGCTATCGCATCTACTACCAAAGAAAACCAAATGGCTGCGAGCAAAACTGCTGCTTTAGCATATGCTGATGGATACCAAAAAAGTAACGAAGCATTGAACTTTTTTAAAGAAGCAGAAAAGCAAAGAACAGTAGCTGAATCTAGTGTAGGTGCAGCAAGAGAATTAGCTCTTAGAAAATCAGCAGAGGCGCAAAGCAGAGGAGAACAAGCAGCATTGGCGGCTAAGCTTTCATTGAGCTACGCTGAAGATTTTGCTCAGGAAGCTGATCGTTTAACTTCTCAATCTGCTACGATTGCTTCTAAAACAGACGCCATTGAACAGAAAATTGAATCGGGACAGATAACAGAGGCAAGTAAAGATATTGAATCACTTGAACAAGAATACTCTCTAGAAACGGAAAAGCCCTTTTTATTGGCTGTAAAGTCTGCTGTTTCTGATAAACGGGTAGCATTGGGCCAAGAAATAGCTGCTGCTGAAAATGCGAATTCTTCTATTAAAGAACAACTCAATGCACTTAAAAAAGAGAAAGATGCTTTGAATGAAAATTTAAGCCAGACGAAGAATAAGCGAGAAACTGCAAAAATTAAAGATCGTCTATCTACCTTAAATCTTGACATCGAGGATTTGGCATTTGAAATTGATAAAAACAATCAAGCGATCACTGCTAAAACAAAGGATAAGCAAAACCTAGCGTTTGAAGAAAAGCATGTGGCCTCTCTACAGAATCAACTAAGTAACAGCCAGGCGCTGTTATCAGATATTCCAAGTAACCAAAAGGGGTCATTAAAAGAAAATGTCGATTATTTTGCTTCCAATGATTTGCTTTACAGTCCTGCTGAGGAGTTAGCACTGCCCGATGTTTCACTAGACCAAAGTACAGTAGAAAAACAGCTTGCTGAACTACCTTCTGATAGTGAATTTGAGTCTAGAGTTGAAGCGGTAAGCAGCTTGTTGACCGCCAATGAAATGAATTTACAACTTGCTGAGATTAATCAAGATTGGGCAAACACCATCGCTGAGCGAATTCGCTTAAAAGAGGCTTTGAAAGGTGTCTCTAATGATGAAGGCAATGAGGAGTTGACTGCTGAGATTAAAGCATTAACTGCTCAAAAATCAGCTAAACTTGATGACTATGAGGAGTATCAGCGATTGGCCAATGCGCAACTAGCAGATAGCCCAAATGTAGATTTGGATGCAGCAAATGAGCCTGCATACGCGCAAGGTTACCGATTGGACTTGAAGCAGTCTGAAGGCATCTCAGACCAAACAAGTAAAGTAGAGTCACAAATTGCCATTTATGAGGATTGGAATGCTTCCATTTCAAGCGATATGAATGTGCTCATGGGTAGAATTGCAACTGAAGGTTCTACCAATATGTTATCTAACCAACTAACTACGTTGAAAAAGCAGAAGGCTACAAACGATGAAGCCTTAGCCGAGTTAACACAGCAAACGGAAACATTAGCGACTCAATCAACTGACTTACCAAGCCGAACTGAATTACCAGATGCTATTAAACCTGAGTTAAATAATATTTCTAGTCAATCTGGTATAGATGGAAATGCTACTTTGACTGATGGAGCAATCGCTGACGAAGCTTCTGATAAACCACAAGAGGTTGGCGCAACGACCAGTCAGCCTGCTTCCGCTGCTACTAATGCAGATGTAATTAACAACTCTTTAGAAGTTACCAATGCTGCAGCAGCGAACTTAAACACAGGGGGTGATATTGATTATTCCGCTCCTTCAGGCACTGAAGAAGATGACTTTTCTGATTTAAAGTATGCTTCTGATGTATCCTATACATCATCAAATGCAAAGGGACTAATTGCACAGGCTGAAGCGGAAAAGGCAGCAGCAAAGAACTTGCTAGAAGAATATGAAGTAGCTCGAAAAGATGCATTGACATTAGCGAGTACAGAGGAACGAACAGCAGCTATTCAAGCAGCAGATCAGATGAAAGCGGAAGCAGAGCAAAAGCAAGTTAATGCTAGTAAATTGTATAGCGACGCGAATAAGTATCAATATGTACAGCAAAATGCTGAGCTAGAGAATACGCCAAAATTTACACAGCAATTTCAGTCCAAGAGTTTGGATTTAGCAGATTTGTTGGTGAACGAGTCTGAGTATTACCTTTCTGAAGCGCAAAGTATACGTGCTTCTATCGACGAAAGTGATCGATTTACAGAGAAAACAGAGAAACTTCAAAAAGCATATAATTTTGAAGTAATCGCCCTAAAGAAACAACAAGAAGCTATTGTAGCATTAAGCCAAGCCAGAGTTGAATATGAAAATCCTTCAGCGGCAAAAGTAACACCAAGGCGAGTGGCCGCTGCTAGTGTAATGACTGATGCAGTAACAGGTCAAAATGCGTTGGCTTCTCGAGAGGCTTTACAAGCAGAAGACTTAAGAAGCGAGGTAGCTGCCTTGAATGCAGAGATTGCAGCTCTCCAAAACGAATTGGAGAATACCAAAAAGGATAAAGACAGGGCTGTTATTGAAGCGGAAATAATAACCCTTACTGATGAGCGAGATACTAAAGAAAATAAAGCTGTTATTCTAGAACGAAGGGGAGAGCAGCTCAATAAGCAATTAGCAGATTTAGAATCTGGAAGAGAAGCTCGTCTAGAGGCTATTTTTGAAGAAAAGAAGGAGCGGAACAAACTCAGAGGAGCAACTCAGCTGAATCAATTAGGTGTAGATGCAGGAAAAGTAAATTTAACCGAAGAAGAATATAATACAGTTAAAACAAATCCTGCATACGTAACTTATGAAGGTCAGATTAAAGAGCGAAACCGATTGATTAAGGAAGCAAATGTGCTTTATGAAGAAATGAGTATAGCTCGAAAAGAAAAGAACACCTCTAAAGTTGCATCTTTGGATAAAATGATTCGTATCAAGCATCTTTTAGCACAAAAAAAGGAAGCAGCAGCAAAAGAGACGTTAGCTAAGGTTTCCCCAATAGAAGCTATGAAAATGAGAAAGGCAGGAGCAATAGCTTCAGGCATGGCTACCGCCTCATTTGAAATTCCAATGGATTTAGCGGTTGAATCTCCAGCAGTAGCAGCTTCTGATGCTCCAGTAGTAAACGGACCAGATACTGAAGGAACGACACAGGTTGATTTGGGTACGCTTGATGGCAATCCTGAAACAACTTCAGAAAGAACTACACCAACAAGTGTTGAAACAACTGCTACACTCCCTAATACGGAAAGAATAAATAACAACAGTCCTGCAGCAGCAAGCGTATCGTTTACTGCTACAGAAGATGGTATTTATAGTGAAATACCTGCTGAAAAATCTGTTTACTCTAAAGATAATCCAATACCGATTGATGTTGAGCTTCCGGATGGGATCATTTACAAAGTACAAGTAGGTGCATTTAGAAACCCGATATCACAAGACTTATTTAAAGGGTTTGCTCCTTTGATGGGTGAGAAAGTGGCTACCGGAATTACACGATATACTGCCGGTATCTTCTTGAATTTTGCTTCTGCAGATGAGGCTAAAAAAGGAATTAGAGCATTAGGATATGCTGATGCCTTCGTAGTAGCATTTAAAGATGGTAAGCGAATAAATGTAGCTGAAGCTAGAGATGCTCAAAACGCAGGTGAACAATCTCCTACTCCCGAGGAAGTTAGATCTATGGTACGAAAGTTGTCTGTGAATGATCCAGTGAATACTGCTGCATCAACAGCAAATGAGAATACTTCTAACCCCATTGCGAATGGTTTACCAACAGAGTTTTCTGGTTCAGACGTAGCTCCTGTTAAGAATATCTCTACTATTGATGGTGTTTATTTCACGGTTCAGGTTGGGGTTTATTCTAAGCCAATCGCTAAGGGTGAGATCGATGTAGCTGACTTAGCTGTAAAAGTGATCAAGAATAAATT